>DASPOW010000233.1:0-2179 GCA_035625855.1 Candidatus Methylomirabilota bacterium
TCCCGGCGCCCGATGGGATCGAGCCCGGACATCGGCTCGTCCAGAATCACGAGCCGCGGGTCGTTCACCAGGGCCTGGGCCAGCCCGACTCTCTGCAGCATCCCCTTCGAGTACTTTCGCAGTTGCAGTTTGCCCGCCGACGCCAGGCCGACTTTCTCGAGAAGCAGGTTGACGCGCGCGCGGCGTTCGGAGGCCGGCAGCTCGAAGAACCTGGCAAAGTAATCGAGCAGTTCGTGCGCGGTCAGGTAGTCGTAGAAGTAGGGCTGCTCCGGCAGGTAGCCGATTTCCCGATGCGCGCGCACGTCGCCCACCGGCCGTCCGAGAATCTGCGCCGTTCCTGAAGTGGGGAAAATCAGGCCTAGAAGCAGCTTGATGGCTGTACTCTTGCCCGCGCCGTTCGGCCCGAGCAGTCCGAAAACCTCGCCAGGCTCGACCCGCATCGTTAAACCGTCAAGCGAGCGGCGCTTCTTCGCCAGCCAGAAGCCGACGGTGTAATCCTTCGTCAAGCCCTGGGTTTCAAGAGCGGGCTGGGGCATGAACCTATTCTTCGGACGAGCAGCGCTATCGTCAATGCGGAGAGCGCTGGCTGGTGCGATTCCGGCAAACACGGAAGCCGCGGCTAGCGGCGCGACGGCGAAGACGAGCCCAGTTGGACCAGGCCCGTTTCAGGAGAAGGCGGCGGCGCCGGCGCAGGCTTGAGCGTCTGGGGCGCGCGCCAATTGTCCAGAATGGCGACCTGCTGCACGCAGGAAACCGTGCATTTCGGCGCGCAGTACTTTGTCGTGAAGTACTCCCGCCGGCGCATTTCCGGCGTGTATTGTTCGAGCGGAATCCCCGGGTAGCCGCGCTGCTGCGAGCACCAGTGCACCAACCCGTCCTCGCAGATGTAAAGGTACCGGGAGCCCGAACGGCAGCGCCACTTGTGTTCCTTCCCGCGGGCTACGTTGTGTTGAAACCCGTTGATGCGGGAGAAGGAGCGCTTGCCCAGCGTCATAATCTCTTCGAAAATCTCGATCTCGCGCGGCCCCAGAGGCTTGAGCTGACCGCTGTGGTCGTGAATGATCCCCACCGTGCTGGTAAGCCCCAGGTCCACGGCCCGGTGCGCGATGCGCAGCGCGTCCTCCGGGTCCTTCACCCCGCTTCCCAGCACCGAGTTAATGTTCACCTGGAAATAGGCATGGTTCGCCAGCAGCGCCAGCTTCTGGTCCAGCACCTTGAGGCTTTTCTTCGAAACCTCGTCCGGCATCGTATTGTCGATGCTGATCTGCAGGTGCTCGAGCCCCGCGGCATTCAGTTGCGCGATGCGCTCCGCGGTCAGCAAGTAGCCGTTCGTGATCATCCCGGCGATCATCCCGCGCCGCCGGATGTGCCGGATAATTGCGTCGAGTTGAGGGTGCAGCAGCGGCTCGCCCCCGCTGATGGTAACGATGGATGTCCCCATCCCGGCGAGCAGGTCCAGCCGCCGCTTCATCTCCTCGAGCGGCACCGGGCTCGAAAAGTCATCGAATTCGTTGCAATACGTGCAGGCAAGATTGCAGCGCCGCGTCGGGATGATGTGCACCAGGATCGGATGGCGCGTCGACACCAGCGCCTTCACGACCATCCGCAATTCTCGTGCCCGCGTGTGGAAGAAACGCAGCGCGCGCCAGAACCACACACGCAGAGACGCCTGCGATTTGCCGTAGCCCTGCTTCATGCTCCTTCCGAAACGGAGAGGAAGTTCCCTGGAGGATTGCCGCTGAAAATTATACATGAGCCTTGGAACAAACACCGTGCCCGGACATGCCGATTAGGCCCTGCGTGCCTGCGGCGTAACCCTCGCGCCAGGAGTGCGGCACCGGCACCATTCGCGCCGAGCGGAGTCAAATATTCTCAGGGACAGGCGCCGCCGCGGGTACCCTCTTGGCCGGGGCGCGCGTATCATTCGCAGGGGTGGTCATGAATCACATCGGAGTTCGCCGCTTCGCAGCCGGGGCGGGACTCCTTGCCATCGCCATTGCCTCGGCCTCGAGCAGCGCGCTCTCTGACCCGCAGCAGCCGCTGCCCGCTCCTCTTCATGGCGTCGTGTCGCGCGTTTCACTCAGCCCTTTGCTCCTCAGCGCGGCGCGCCGCGTGCGCTTCAGCCCGGACGGAGCGTTCATCCTCGTTCAGGACGACGCGGGCATCCTCGTGTTCACGC
>DASPOW010000234.1:0-5428 GCA_035625855.1 Candidatus Methylomirabilota bacterium
CAACGAACAAAGCGCGGCTTTGGGACATGGGCAACCTCACACTAAGAATGTGTCGTGCTCTTACGATTCGGCCAGGTCGAAAACCGAACGCTCCCGCCGGGCGGCCTTCGGGGATGGCGCATCGCCGGGTAACGCAGGAGACCACTTGGTACGGCTCATATACGTCCAAGGAATGCGTATGTCAACAGTTTTAGTCATTAATCCTTTATAACAAATACCGACAACAAGGAATGCCGGTGCGCTTCACGGTCGCCGGAGAACCCAGGCGAGCAACAAAACAAGAAGGGCGGGTGGTTTGGCGCCACCCGCCCTCCCTGCGTTTGGGGGGTTGGAGGAGATCGTTTCGACCGGCTATTTCCCGAACATCTGCATCGCCCGGTGGCGAAGTAGGCCCAGTTGCCGGTTAATCGGATGCTTGCGGTTCAGGAACGAAAACACCGGCTGACGGCGTTCCGTCAGGCGGTTCAGCGCCAGGCTCAGGCGAACATCGCGCCGCGCGAACTTCAGCCCCGCCTGCAAAGCATCCACCGCGTCTTCGCGCCGCCCCGCCGTGGCGTAAACCTCGGCCAGGTTGAGATAGAGCTGCGCGTGGCTGCGCTTCATGCGCACCGCGGAATCGCAAAGCTGTTCCGCTTCGGCCCAGCGCCTCTCCGAGCGCGCCAGAATCACGCCCAGGTACGAAATGTAGTACGGGTTGTTCTTGTCCAGCTCGACCGCCCGCCGCATGTGCGGCAAGGCCTTTTCCGCATAGTCGTCGCGCAGCAGCGAAAGTCCCTGCTTGAACTCACGGAAGGCTTCTGTCTCCAGCATCATCTCGGCCACCTCGAGGATTCCCCGGGAGCATCGAAACCGCGTCACGCGCAAGCCGTCCCGGAACTCCGTGCCTGGCCGGGAGGCCACTTCGAACCGCCCCGCCGCTGGCTTGCGCGCTCGCCCCACGCCAAGACCGCTACAGGCAAGCTAGTCCTCAAGGGGCGCAGAAAGCTACTGAACGCACGGCCAGTCTTGGGACAGCAGGACGCAGGGCTCAGCGGCCAAAGCGAGGCCAGTAAGAAGAAAAGTCGAAATGCGGCGAGCCGAGCGGCGCGGTGCGGCTCGATTTCTCGGAGCGGCGGGCGGCGCTAGGGCGCGGCGGCCACAGGCGCACTGCGCCAGTGCATGGTGAACGCCACGATGGCGATGGCGGCCAGCGGAAGCACCGTCACCGCCGAAGCCCATTGCATGTGCAGAACCGCGGTAATCAGCGCGGAAACGGTGTAGGCAATGAAAACCTCCGCCTGCAGCGCGAGGGAGCGTTCCACTTCGGGACTTGGCTGCTGACCGCCCGGGGCTCCCTCCCCGCCTTTCAGCGAGCTCCAGTGCTGGACCAAGCCGGAGAAGAGAAACGTAATCGTGCCGGTGATGTAGGTCGTCGCGATCCCCGGGAGGCTGAGGCGGCGAACCGTCGCGCTTTGCACGCCCATGGCAAGGCCGGAAACGCCGATGAGAAGCAGAATCGCGCCGCGCGGCGAAAACGGCCATTGCACCATGGCGACTGCCGCGAACACGGCAAGAATGAGGGTCTCCACAAGTACGGCGCGGCGTACGCCGGCGTGGGATTGGCCGGGGCCGTTTTTGGCGGTCAGCAAAGCTCCCAAGACGACTCCGGCGATGAAGGCGAGCAGGGCAATGAGCGAGCGCACGGCGGCGAGGCTGCGCATCTGTCCCGTGGCGACCGCGAGGAGAACGGCGTTGCCGGTCATGTTGGCGGTGAAGACGCTGGCGGTGAGATAGGTGATGGCGTCAACGCTGCCCGCGGCCCAGGTGAAAAGAAGAATGGTGGCGCGGCTGGGAGTTCCGCGGGTGGTCATCGCAGCGGCTCACACAAGAAACGGCGCACGGCCTAGCTGCGCACCTCGGCGGACTGGCTGCGGGGGAGGCGGCGCGCGTAAATGGGGAAGCGCACCGCCAGTTCCTCGACTTCGCGGCGGATGCGCTGTTCGACGGCGGCATCGCCGATGTGCGAGAGAACCTCAACGATGCAGCGGGCGATTTTTTCCATTTCCGGTTCGCGCATGCCGCGGGTGGTGACCGAAGGCGAGCCGAGGCGGATTCCGCCAGCCTTGAGCGGCGGGAACGGGTCAAAGGGAATGGAGTTCTTGTTCACGGTGATGCCGGCGCGGTCCAGGGCCTGCTCGGCGTCGCGGCCGGTGATGCCGCGCGGGTGCAACTCGATCAGGAAGAGATGGTTGTCCGTGCCGCCGCTGACGATGCGGAAACCGCCCCTGGCGATGGCGGCGGCGAGGGCCTTGGCGTTGGTGACGACCTGCTTCTGGTAGACGTTGAATTCGGGCTCCATCGCCTCCTTGAGGCAGACGGCCTTTGCGGCAATGGTGTGGACCAGCGGGCCGCCCTGGATGCCGGGGAAAGTGAGCTTGTCGAGTTCCTTGGCAAAGGCGGTCCTGCACAGGACCAGGCCGCCGCGCGGGCCGCGCAGGGTCTTGTGGGTGGTGGTGGAGACGAAATCGGCGTGAGGCACGGGGCTGGGATGCACTCCGGCGGCGACGAGGCCGGCGATGTGGGCCATGTCCACGAAGAGCAGCGCGTTGTTGCCGCGCGCGATTTTCCCCAGACGCTCGAAGTCAATGATGCGGGAGTAAGCGCTTGCTCCGGCGACAATCATTTTCGGCTTGTGTTCCGCGGCCAGGCGCTCGACTTCGTCGTAGTCGATTTGCTCGGTGTCCTGGCGCACGCCGTAGGCCACGAACTTGTACATGCGGCCGGAGAAGTTCAGCGGGTGGCCGTGAGTAAGGTGGCCGCCGTGGGAGAGGTTCATGCCGAGGACGACATCGCCGGGCTGCAGCGCGGCCATGTAAACGGAAGTGTTCGCCTGGGTGCCGGAATGCGATTGCACGTTGGCGTGTTCGGCCCCGAAGAGTTCCTTGGCGCGGTCGATGGTCAGCTGCTCGACCTTGTCCGCGAATTCGCAACCGCCGTAGTAGCGCCTGCCGGGGTAGCCCTCCGCGTATTTGTTGGTGAAGATCGAGCCCATCGCTTCGAGGACGGCTTCGGAGACGAGGTTTTCGGAAGGAATAAGCTCGAGGCCGGTAGCCTGGCGGCGGGCTTCCAGGCGGAGGAGGTCTGCGATGGCCGGGTCAACAACGTCGAGCGGGCGCTCCATGCGAAGGTTTTCCGGCGTTTGCGGCATTCGTCAGGCTCCTCTCGATGCGCTGCCGAGCGGCGAGCGGATGGCGGCGTGTTCGTCCTTTTCGATCTGCGAAATTTTGTCAATACGGCGCTGGTGGCGGCCGTGGGCAAACGGCGTGCTGAGGAAAGTCTTGACCATGTCGACGGCCTCCTCCGGGGTGACGATGCGGCCGCCCATGGCGAGGACGTTGGCGTCGTTGTGCTCGCGGGAGAGGCGCGCGGTGTTTTCGTCGTGGGCGAGGGCGGCGCGAATGCCGGGAACCTTGTTGGCGGCGATGGAGATGCCGATGCCGCTGCCGCAGACGACGATGCCGAAGTCGTCCTGATTGGAGGCAACGCGCTCGCCGACGGCGCGGCCGTAGTCGGGGTAGTCCACGGACTCTTCCGACCAGGTGCCCTGGTCGTCCACCGGATAGCCGGCGGTTTCGAGGTATTTTTTGATGCTTTCCTTCACAGGGTAGCCGGCGTGGTCCGCGCCCAGGGCGATGCGCGGTTTGGAAGGGACGTCAGTCATGCCGGAAACTCCGAGGGATTGTAAAGCATAAAGCGGCGAGTGGCGAGGGACACTTCGGCCGCCGTCTGCGACCTGAGTGCGGGCGAGCAGCAAGCGAAGGAACGCAAGATCGCCGCGAACCCCACCCCCGGGGGTTTTTGTGGAAGTGTTCATTCCAAAGGACTTTAAGTCCAATAATTTTGGAAGTGCGGATTCTAAAGAGGTTAGAAGGGGAAATTGCGGAAGTGCAGATTCTGCAGGGGTTAGCAGAGAGTAGCCCGCCTGCGCTGAAGCTTCGGCGCGGCAAGCGACCGGCCCTTCGCCGGGCAGCGGGCCCAGATAAGCGCTAACACGGAGAGCGCGAAGGCGCGAAGGGCGCGGGTCGGAGAAAAGGAAGTGGCGAGGCGAACGGCAAAGCAGATCCTTCGCTTCGCTCAGGATGACAATCGTGGTGCGCGTGATTGGGCGCAGGGCAGGATGACGATCACTGGCGGGTCGGGCGTGCGGGGGGACCCTGCGAGGCTCAGGGCAAGCGGACCTGGGGCGCGAGTTCACGGGGCATGGTAGCGGAGGAATTGGAAGGCGTCAACGAAAGTCAATCGAGCGGCGGGAGAACAGCGTCGGAATGCGACGCGCGGAGGCCGAGCGGTATCGTGAGAACGCGCGGGAAGGAGCGCGGGGTTTGGAGACGGTGTTGACGGATGGGCGAGTTCAGGGAGCGTAGCCGGGATCCCTCCGCTGCGGGCCGGCTAAGGCGCCGGCCCTCCGGTCGGGATGACAGAAAAGAACACGGAGTCTGCGAGCGGACTCCGGCTGGAACGCCGGGTGAAAACAGGAAGGGGCCCTGGGCCGCGAGGAAACGCCTAGTGCTAATGCAGCGAGGACATCGCTACTTGGGGGCGGCCGTGGCGAGGAAGACGTCGTAGGCGGTGCGGCCGACTTCGGAAGCGTCCCGGGGGCTTTCGGGGTCCACCCTGGCGCGGTAGCGGAAGAGGTTGCCGTACTGATCGCGGCGCAGGGATACGTGGTAGTTGAGGCTCAGGGAGGTGACACCCATCGAAGGGAGGGTGTGAAGCTCTCCGGGCTGGCAAATGCCGTCGTGGTTGGCGTCGATCCAGATGCGGAGGGAAGAGAAGATTCTGTCGCGGGAATCGATGATGCCGTCGCCGTTGCCGCCGTTTTCGGGCTTGTCGTAGATGGCGAGGGCGAGAAAGCCGTTGGGATTCGCCGAGGGCGGCTGGGGAGTGAAGTTGCCGAAGAGCTGCGTGCCGTCGTGGACCAAACCGTCGCTGCCGGGGAGGGCGAGAAAGCCATTGTCCGCGCCTGAAGCGGTCCAGGCAATTTGGATGGGATGCCCCGTGCCGGTGATGTCGAACTTGACGCCGTGCGCGGCGTCGGTGAGAGAGAATCCGTTGCCGTTCAGATCGAGAATGATGGGGCTGCATTCCGGGGCGTCGTTCGGGCCGCCGCCTCCACCATTACTGAAATTGGTTGTGGGGTCACCTCCGCCTCCCAAGCATGGGTTGCCTCCAAGCCCGCCGCCGCATTGGGCACAGCTCAAGGCGCTGGCCGAGTCGTGGGGGATCAAGACTAGTAGGCCAACGATAGCCAGCAAAAAGCACGTCGCAATCTTCATGAGATTCTCCCTCCGAAGTTTGTTCATTGCGCCGGTCCCCAGAATACCCAATGTATTTCCGGAACGTCTTCATCCTTCACGATGAGCGTGGAATCACGAAGCTGGTTGCCTAC
>DASPOW010000235.1:0-4371 GCA_035625855.1 Candidatus Methylomirabilota bacterium
TGCCCTCGCGCAAGAGCTGCTCGACGAGCGCCGCCCCCACCAATCCCGAAGAGCCTGTCACCAGGATTCTCATCTTGGATCCCGCTTCGGGTGCAACCTACGAAACTCCGCGACCCGGGTCAAGCCGCGGCCTTGATTCACCGGGTTCCGCTCTGCTGAATCTTTCGAAATTCCAGTCAAAATTTTTTCTCCATTGCGTCGTCTAGCCCTGGAGGGTTCACCTTTGCCCGAAGTCAAGGAGTCCTGGCCATGAGCTTCGCCTTCTGGATGGGTACCGTTCTCAAGGACCTTCGCCATGCCGCGCCCACCCTACGCCATGGGCCGGGATTCGCTGCCGTGGCCGTCCTGACGCTTGCCCTCGGCATCGGCGGCGCCGGCGTGGTGATTGGAATTCCCGCGGCCCTGGCTCTCACCCCTGTCGTCCGGAGCCGGCTTTTCGGCGTCAAGCCCTTACGATGCCTCAACGCTGGCGTGGGCCGTGGCGGGACTCGCGCTGTTGCCTGCCTGGCGGGGTATCTCCCCTCGCAGCGCGCCAGCCGCGTGGATCCGATGCGCGTCCTGCGCTTCGAGTAGTCCTGGCCTCAGCGTTGCGCGCCGATATAGGCCTGCACTTGCTCTTGCAGCAGTTCCAGCGGCAAGGTTCCGTCGCGCAGCACCACGTCGTGAAACTCGCGTATGTCGAATTTGGCCCCCAGCTCGTTCTCCGCCTGCCGGCGCAGTTCCAGGATTTTCAGTTGTCCCAGCTTGTAGGAAAGGGCCTGCGCCGGCCACCCGATGTAGCGGTCGATTTCCTCCAGCGGCTCCTGCGGCGCGTGCGCCCGGAAGTATTCGACCGCCTGCTCGCGCGTCCAGCCCATGGCGTGAATTCCCGTGTCCACCACCAGGCGTACCGCTCGGAATCGCTCGCTCACCAGGCGCCCGAAGCGGCTGTAGGCGTCCCGGTAGATGCCCAGTTGCTCCCCCAGCGATTCCGCGTAGAGCGCCCAGCCCTCCCCGTAAGCGCTGTTCCCGTAGAACTTGCGGAACTCCGGAATTCCTTTCAGCGTCCGCGCCACCGACCCTTGAAAAATATGCCCCGGCACCGCTTCGTGCAGCACCAGCGCCTCCTTGTCGTAGCGCACCTGCTTCTCCGGCTCGTAGGTGTTCAGGTTGAACCATCCCGGCGCGGAGCCGTCCGGGTTCGGCGCCTGCGCGTTCGATGCGCTGGCCTGCTCGCGGTCCGGAGGAATCGCACGCACCCCGTACAGCATCACCGGGATGCGCTTGAACAGGTTCGGCAGTTCCGGCTCGATGATTTTCGCGACGTTCCGGCAATATGCCAGCATCTCCTCCTTGGAACGGAAGTGCTGCCCCGGCATGGCGTCGAGCTTTTTCTCGAACTCCACCAGGCTGCCGGTGAAGCCCGTCCCGTGGACCAGTTCCAGCATCTCTGCCTCGATCCGTTTCACTTCCGCCTCGCCGATGCGGTGAATCTCCTCCGGGCTCAGGCTGGTGGTCGTCAGGCGGTGAATCAGGATTTCGTAGTCGCGCCGCCCGTTGGGCAAACTCCCCAGACCGATGATTGGCCGCTCCTTGGCCGCGTACGTTTCCCGCATATACGCCAGCAGCTTTCGCCACGCCGGCAGGAACTCGCTTTCGTAGGTTCTTACCGCTTCCGCTTTGAGCTTCTCCTGTTCTTCCGCGGGAAAATTCGACGGGAACTTCCGGAACGCCGCCAGCAGCGGCGAATTGGCGGAAGTTTGCCCGCACTGCGCCCCGAGTTGCTTCAGGATCAGCTCCACCACCGGGCGGGGCTGCGCCAGGCCTTGCTCCAGCGACTCGTTCATCAGCGCGATGTTCTGGTCCACGTACGCCGGAACGGCGTGCAGCCGCGCAAGAAGGTTCCGGTAATCGCGCATCGTCCGCGCCGGCATGCGGTCCACCGCCGCGTACACGCGGTTGTGCAGACCGAAGAGCTGGTGCACGCGGAGCAGGTGCGTCTCGAGGTCCAGCGCGTCGAGTTGCTGCCGCATGTCGTATCGCAGCAGGCGCGCGCTCAGCTTCTCTTCGTCCGTGGCGCCGTCGAGTGGAATGGCTTCGAGCTGCTTGAGGCGTTGCTCCAGGTGCGCGCGGCGCTCGTCGCGTCCCGCTTTCGACCAATCGTTCCAGCGGTCGTCGTAGTCGTTTCGCCCGATGCTTGTGGCCAGTTCGGGTTCTTCGCGCAGGCGTTCTTCGAACGCCTGGGCAAAAAACTTCTGCAGCGCCTCCGAGCCGGACTGCGCGCGTCCCGCAAGCGGCGCCAGCAGCAGCGCCGCGGCGCACGCCATTACTGCGTTTCGAATCACGTTGTTCCTCCCATTCGCGCCGGGGATTCTACACTGTCGCCTTGCGTCCCGCGCAAGGCTGGCTCGTCCCGGCGCGCCGGGGTAGAATCGAGCCGGGATCACCATGCAGGTGCGCGTACTGTTTTTCGGCCGCGTGCGGGAAATCGTCGGGCGCTCCGAGGATTCCATCGAACTCGCTCCCGGCGCGCGTGTGGAAGATCTCTTTGCCCGCTGTCGCGAACTTCACCCGGCGCTCGGCCCCTATCGCGCTTCACTTGTGGCTTCGCGTAATCAGGAGTTTGCCCCTTGGACCTCGATGCTCGCGCCGGGCGACGAAGTCGCCTTCCTTCCGCCGGTCAGCGGAGGCTAGGCCCCGCGCGCCATGACTTCCGCCTCGAATGACGAGATCGTTTTGACCCGCGAGCCTATAGACGCGGCCGCGCTCGCCGCCTCGGTCCGCGCCCCGGAAGACGGCGCGGTAGCCACTTTCGACGGCTGCGTCCGCAACCACTCCCGCGGTAAGACCACGCTTTACCTCGAATACGAAGCCTACGAGCCGATGGCCCTCGCCAAGATGGCGGAAATCTGCGCCGAAATGCGCTCGCGCTTCTCCATTCACCGCGTTGCCATGGCTCACCGCCTCGGCCGCCTCGAAATCGGCGAAACGAGCGTCTTCGTCGCCGTCAGCGCCGCCCATCGCGCCGCAGCTCTCGAGGCCTGCCGCTTCGTTATCGACACCCTCAAGCGCACCGTGCCCATCTGGAAAAAGGAATTCTTCGCCGACGGCGCGGTCTGGGCCGACGGCGAAACTCCTTCCATCCCCGCGGAAACGCCCTCCCGCAAGGCCGCATCTGATTGACGTATGACTAGACCACGCGACCTGGCCCGCTTGGCTCTGGCATGGTCCATCGCTGCGGGCACCTCTCTGCTTCCGGCCGCTTCGCCGCAGGACCGCCCCGACCGGCCGCCCTACGCCCAGAAATCCAGGCCCGCGCCCGACCAGGATAGGACCCGCATCCGTGCCGAGGTCAATCTCGTCAGCGTTCTCGTGAGCGTCACCGACTCGCACCACCGTCCCGCCCCCGACCTCGCGCCGGACCTCTTCAGCGTCGACGAGGAGGGCGTCGCGCAAAAAATCGAATTCTTCGAGCCGGAGACCCAGCTCCCGCTCGACCTGGTCCTCATGGTGGATTCGAGCCTCAGCGCCCTTAAGGAAATGTCCAACGAACAGGAAGCCGCGGCGCACTTTATTCGCCAGGTCTTGCGACCCGGCGACCGCCTGGCGGTTTACGAGTTCGCCGAGAACGTGACTCGCCTCGCGGACTTCTCCGACAATGTGCCGCAGCTCCAGGCCGCGGTGCGGCACATCGCGCCCGGCGCCGGCACCTCCATCTATGACGCGGTCTTGCTCGGCGCCCGCGCCCTCAATCGCCGCGGCAGCGAGCACCGCCGCGTCATCGTCCTCGTCACCGACGCCGGCGAAACCACTTCCCGCAGCGACTTCGACTCCGCCCGCAAGCAGGCCATCCTCTCCGAAGCGCTGCTCTACACCATCGTCATCCGCTCCATCAAGGGCGAGAGCGGCCGCAACACCGCCGGCGAGCACGCCCTCGAGACCATCACCGACTCCACCGGCGGCGCCGTTTTCTATCCCAATTCTCCGCAGGAGCTCGACGCCATCTTCGACCGCGTTGATCGCGAGCTTCGCACCCAGTACCGCTTGAGCTACTATCCTCATCCGCGCGGCCCGGCCAACACCTTTCGCAAGATCGCCGTCCGCGTGCAGGGCGACTACGAAGTGCGGCATCGCAAGGGTTATTTCACCGCCCCCGAATAGGCGATGCGGCACAGTGCCCTGCGGGCCGCGCAACCGCGATGACGAAGCCCTTTCTCACTGCCGCCCTCGAAGCCGCCCACGCCGCGGGGAAAATTCTTCTCGAGGAATTCGCCCGCCCGCCGCACATCACCTACAAGGGCGACGTGGACCTGGTCACCCAGGCCGACCGCCGCTCCGAGCAGTGCATCGTCTCGCTCCTTCAGCAGCGCTTTCCTTCGCACGCCATCGCCG
>DASPOW010000236.1:0-7492 GCA_035625855.1 Candidatus Methylomirabilota bacterium
CTGCCGGCGCGCTCTTCGACGCGTCCTATCATCTCGCGCAACGACCGGATCTCTTTTTCGGCGTCGAATTCCGGATTGTGCGCCGGATTATAGTTCTCCTGAAGTTCCTCCGTGACCCGGCCGTCGCGCGCGCCGATGACATAGCACGTGGAGAGGTGCATCAACGCTGCGTGGTCGCACTGGCGAAGATACGCGAGAAGGTTCGCGGCGGAATCCACGTTGGAGGACAACGCCTCGCGCAGGTCCGGATTGAAGTCCGTCAGGCCCGCGCTGTTGACAATCACGTCGAGCGTCGGCGCCAGCCGCACACGCGTCGCCTCGTCGAGCCCCAGCCCGGGCAGACTGACATCGCCCTCCACCACTTCGACTTTCTGTCGCAGGAACGCGCCCAGCTCCCGCCCATGCCGCTCATAGAGCGTGTCGAATGCCGGCGATTCCTCGATAATCTTCTCGAAGCGCCGCTCCGCCGGCGTCGTCCGGCTCCTCCGGATGAGCAGCGTGATCTTCCCGACCCCCGGGACCTCCTCGAGCAGATGCACAAGCCACACCTTGCCGATGAATCCGGTTACGCCGACGAGCATGATGTGTTTGCCGCGAAGCGATTCGCGGACTCGCAACTGACCCGGGCGCGCCGCGTCGCTAAACAGCACCACCGGCCGCTCCGGCACGCTCTGTGACCGCGCCGACGGCTGTGCTGCCGCCTCGATTCCCGCCGCCAGGCCGTTCAAGCCAAGTTGAGCGGCAAGCTTGCCTCTGGCCACGCGTCCGTCGGTTGAACCGCCGGTGAGCCATGCCGCCGGCCCGCGCGGGCGGATGATCGGCTCCAGCAGACGGCCCGTGGCGCGCCCTTCGCGGAACTCCAGCCGGTTCGCCAGGAAGCTCTTCACCCCGAAGTGCTGCGCCAAAGGCCGCACCACATGGTCCAGCCCGTGGCTCACCAAAACGATTGGCTCGCCGCCTCTTACCGCCTCGCGCAGACTCTCGACCGCTCCGGGTCGCAACTGCGGCTTCAGCACCGAATGGAAGTACTCTTCGCCGAGGGAGTCCAGCCGGTCGCGGCTGACGTCGCGTAGGAGAGTGTAAAGGAGCCGGGTCGCCAGCTTGCGGCTCGCCAGCGACGCCGCGGGCCTGAGCAGCGCCATGGCGCCCATCCCGGCGCGTCGCGCCCACCGGTCCGCAAAGCTCTGCGCGTTCCACGTGAAATATCCCACTGGGCGCAAAGCACCCAGTTCCAGGAGGCTCCCCTCCACTCGCCAGAAGACCGGCGCCCTGGAAGAAGGTCGTCCTTCTGGAGCACTCTGGATTGGAGGAGAAGTGGACATTAACGCCTGACACCCCGCGGACGGCCCGCCCGTGGTTCCCTTCCGGCACGGATACCAGACCGCTGTTTCTGGCCTGTCCCTGGGGCCTCTCGACCGGACAGATTCTGCTTCAAAATATGGTGCTAAAAGTAACATTCCGGTGGACTCCCCGCAAGGCGGAGCGGCGGCGCCGGCGGGCTGCTGGTCCCTTCCTCTCCCACGGTCGGCTTGGCTATACTGTGCGCCGCCGGACCCGGGCCCGTCCGCCGCCGAGGCCTCATGAACAAGCTGCTGGTTCGCTCTGCGCAGTTCACCTTCCTTCTTGTTGCTGCCGGCGTGGCCGGAACTCTTTTCGCGGATGACAATTCTGCGCCGCCGCCTCCCCCTGTCGCTAAGAAAGTCCCCAGAATCACGGAAATCCATGGCCAGAAGCTCGTGGACAATTACTTCTGGCTGCGCGACAAGCCCAATCCGGAAGTCAGAGCCTACCTGGAAGCCGAAAACGCGTACACCGACGCGGTGATGAAGCCGACTGAGGCTCTCCAGCAGAAACTTTTCGAAGAAATCGTGAGCCACATCAAAGAAACCGACGTCAACGTGCCCTACCGCCAAGGGGGTTTCTTCTACTATTCGCGGTGGGAAAAAGGTCGGCAGTACCCTATTTACGCCCGCAAGAAAGGCACTCTCGACGCCCCCGAGCAAATCACTCTGGACCAGAACCAGCTTGCCGCCGGGCAGAAGTTCCTCACTGTTGCTGCCTACAACATCAGCGACGACGGTAATTCCCTCGCCTACTCCACGGACAATACCGGCTTTCGCCAGTACAAGCTCTTCGTCCGCGACCTTCGTACCGGCAGGGATTCGCCGCTAATCGCCGAAAGAGTCGGCTCTGTGGCCTGGGCGAACGACAACCAGACTCTCTTTTACACAGTCGAGGACGCGCAGACCAAGCGGCAGTGCCGCCTCTTCCGCCACAAGCTGGAGGCTGCCTCCGGGCCGGACGCTCTCATCTTTGAGGAGCCCGACCAGCGTTTCGAGATTGCCGTGCACAAGACGCGCAGCGGCAGCTATCTCTTGCTTGAAATCGCCAGCCGTACCACTTCGGAAACACGCTACCTTCCCGCCGACAAGCCCTTGGCCGCGTGGAAGATCATCGAGCCGCGCCGCCAGGACGTCGAATACTACGCCGGCCATCACGGAGACTTCTTCTATATTCGTACCAACGACGCGGGACGCAACTTTCGTCTCATCGCGGCGCCCGTAGCCGCCCCGGCCAAGGAAAACTGGAAAGAAGTCGTGCCCCTTCGTCCCGAAGTGATGCTCGAGGATTTTGACGAGTTTCAGGACTTCTACGTTCTCGCGGAACGCGAAGGTGGATGGCCGCAGCTCACTGTCGTCAACTTCGCAGGCGGCCCCGGGACTCGCATCGCCTTTCCCGAGCCGGTCTACAGCGCGTTCCCGCAGATCAATCGCGAATACAAGACCAGTCTGTTCCGTTACTCCTACCAGTCTCTCGTGACCCCGGCTTCGGTGTACGACTACGACGTGGAAAAGAACTCCTCCACGCTGCTGAAGCAAACCGAAGTCCCCGGCGGCTACGACGCCTCGAAGTACGCTTCCGAGCGCGTCTGGGCCGCCGCCAAGGACGGCGTGAAAGTGCCTGTTTCGGTGATCTACCGCAAGGACCTCAAGAAAGCCGATGGCTCCAATCCTCTGTACGTGTACGGCTATGGCTCCTACGGGGCGAATACGAATGACACGTTTAGCCCCGCGCGCATCTCCCTCCTTGACCGCGGTGTCGTGATGGCCTACGCTCACATCCGCGGCGGCGGCGAATTGGGCAAAGCCTGGCACGATGACGGCCGCATGATGAACAAGCTGAACACATTCCTCGACTTCATCGCCTGCACCGAGCATCTCGTCACTGCCAAGTACGGCGCACGCGGCCGCATTGTGATCGAAGGCGGTTCCGCAGGTGGCCTGCTCATGGGCGCAGTCGCCAACATGCGCCCGGACCTGTTCAACGTCGTGATTTCGCACGTTCCCTTCGTGGATGTGATCAACACCATGCTCGACGAAACTCTTCCTTTGACCGTCCCGGAGTTTGAGGAGTGGGGGAATCCCAAGGAAAAACCGGCCTTCGACTACATGATTCAGTATTCCCCCTACGACAATATCGAGGCGAAGAGTTACCCGGTCATCCTGGTCAAAACTTCCTTCAATGACAGTCAGGTCATGTACTGGGAGCCGGCAAAATACGTCGCCAAAATGCGCGCTCTGCGCGCCGACCGCAACCTGCTGCTGCTCAAGACCAACATGGGCGCGGGCCACGGCGGTTCTTCGGGACGATACGACCGCTTCCGCGAAGTGGCCTTCGACTACGCGTTTCTCCTAACCCAACTGGGTATCAACAATTGACGGCGGCGTGACGGGGAGGACCCCATGATCTTTGGAATGACCATTCTCACATTCGTGCATGTGGCCTTGAGCCTCATCGGTATCGCCACTGGATGGATTGTCATGCTCGGCCTGTTGACGGGCAAACGTCTCGACGGCTGGACCGCCGTCTTTCTCCTTACCACCATCCTTACCAGCGCGACCGGGTTCCTCTTTCCCTTTCATCGCCTGCTGCCCTCCCACATCCTGGGAATCATCTCCCTCGTGGCCCTGGCGATTGCCCTCGTTGCGCGTTATGGCCGCCACCTGGCCGGCGCCTGGCGGCGAATCTATGTCATCACGGCCGTCCTTGCTCTTTACCTGAACATGTTTGTCCTCGTATTTCAGGCCTTCCTGAAGATCCCATCCATCAAGGCCTTGGCGCCTACGCAGTCCGAGCCTCCTTTCCTGGTCGCGCAGCTCGCTGTCTTGGCCCTGTTCCTCGTGCTGGGCATTTTCGCCGCTATCAAGTTCCGCCCCGAGGCTGTTTCGCCAGCCTGACTTGGCAAAGGCTGCGCGCCGGGTTCGATGTACGGTTCTGCACGTCTGGTGCAAACTCCCTTTACTCCGATGTGCAGCCGTGCTACTTTTTCTGCCGGAAACCGCCATCCAAGCGCCAGGCGGCTGGGCCACTGATCGGCAACCTGCCAAACGTTTGCGTCGGTGCTCGCGCAGCGATCGGGCCGACGCGCGACCGCAGCTGGGTCGCGTCGCAATCCCCCTCCATTTGGAGAACGAAGCTACGTCTCGCGCCGCGCCTTTTCTCGCCGTTCCCCGAGCGCGCGCCGGGACTCACCGGGGTGAGCGCACGGCATGCTTAAACTCAAGAAAGTCGAGATCGTAGGCTTCAAGTCGTTCTGCGAACGCACCAGCGTCACGTTCAGCGGAAGCGGCATTACTTGTATCGTCGGGCCCAACGGCTGCGGGAAATCCAACGTCGTGGACGCGGTCTCCTGGGTCCTCGGTGAGCAGAGCCACAAGTCCCTGCGCGCCGAGCGCATGGCCGACTGCATCTTCAACGGCACGACGAAGCGCCCGCCCCTGGGCCTCGCCGAAGTGACCATCACCCTGGAGGACCCCGAACTGGCCGAAGCGGCGCGCTTTGTCCTGGAGGACCAGCCGGCCGAAGCCGAAGCCGCCCCGGAAACAATGGTCTCCGCGGATGCCCCAGGGAGCGCGCCTGCGGAGTCAACGGATGCTGAAGCGGATCCCGCGCCCGCCGCGGACGAATCCGCCGAGAAACCCCGGCGGCGCAGGAAATCTCAAGACCAGCACGCCCTGGCGACCAGGCCCGGCGAAGTTGTCGTCAGCCGCCGCCTGTACCGCTCCGGCCAAAGCGAATACCTCATCAACGGTCGCGTCGGCCGCTTGCGTGACATTCAGGAAATGTTCATGGGCGTCGGCCTCGGGCCGGACTCCTACGCCATCATTGAGCAGGGCCGCATCGGCTTGATTCTTTCCAGCAAGCCGATGGAGCGCCGCGCCATCATCGAGGAAGCCGCCGGCGTTACCAAGTTCAAGACCAAGAAGCGCCTCGCCGAGGCGAGGCTCGAATCCTCGCGCCTCAACCTCGCTCGCGTAAACGACATCATCGTGGAAGTGGAAAAACAGGTCGGCTCCCTCAAGCGGCAGGCATCCAAGGCCCGCCGCTATGCGGAAATCCGCGAACAGATGCGCGGCATCGTGCGTCAAATGCTCGCCAGCCGCGCGCGCGAGCTCGATGCCGAAGCCGAATCGCTAGCGGCGCGCCTCGACGACTTCTCCAGAAAAGAAGCCGAGAGCGCCAGCGCGCTCACCCGGCAGGAACACGAGCACGACCGCCTGAGCCAGCGCATCTACGACCTCGATGCGGAAATCCGCCGCGGCCAGAATCACCTCGGCCTGACGGCCCTTGAGCTCGACCGCGCCGAGAACCGCTTGGCCTTCAACCGCCAGCGGGGCGAGGAACTCGCTCTCCGTGGACGGCAGGTGGCCGCCGAGGGCGAGCAAGCCGCCGCGCAAACCGCTGTGTGGCGGTCCCGGGCGGCAGCCCATCAGGAAAGCCTCGGAGCCCTCGAAAAGGAAGCGGCTGCACAGGCATCCCGCGTTGAAGAAGTCTCGGCGCAGGCCGAAGCAGCCGCGGACGCGGCGGCCCGCGCCGAGCAGCGCATCGAAACGCTCCGCGCCGCGGCTGCCAGTGCCGGCGAGGATCTGATGCGCCTTCACGGCGAGCAGCGCCAGGCGGAAGAAGCGCTCCTGCACCACGGCGAGAGTCTCCGCCGCAGCGAAGGCGAAGAATCCCGCCTGCTGGAATCCTCCATGCGGATTCGCGACGACGCGGAAAGCGCCGCGATGGAGTTGGAGAGCGTCGCCAGCCGCCTGAAACACCTCCAACAGCAGGCGGCTGCCCAGGAACTCCGCCTCGCCGCGCTGGCCGAGCAGCGCGTCGCCGCCCAAGCCGAAGCCGATTCGCTCCGCGATGCCCTGGCTGCGGCGCGCGCCAGGAGCCAGACCCTTGCCCGCATCCTCAACGATCACTCCTACACCGCCGAGGCCGTGAAGAAACTCTTCGCCACTTCGCAGGGCGCCGGTCAGGCCGGCTCGCGCGATTTTCGCGCCGTGGGCGTTCTTGCGGACTACGCTGAGGTGGAAGAGCGCTACGAAGCCGCCCTCGAGCAGTTCCTCCGCGACGAGCTCGAGTACGTCGTCGTCGAGACATTCGACCACGCCCGCGCGGGAATTTCTCTTCTCCGCGACGAAGTCGGCGGCCGCGCCACGTTCTTCGTCGATTCCCTTGGCAGCCTTCGTACCGGCGACTATGAACCCATCGTCCCCTTTCGCCCCGATCAGGGCGTTGTCTCGCGGCTCGACAAACTGGTCGAGTTTCGCGTTCCCCTCGGGCCTGCCGCAAAACAGTTTCTCCCGCGCTTGCGTTCGGCGTTTCTGACCGACTCCGCGGCTGCGGCCGAAAAACTCGCGCGCGAATACCCTCAATACGCTTTTGTCTTGCCTGACGGCACGTGCTATCAGGGCCGCACCGTCACCGGCGGCCGCCCCGATGAAGCCGGGCCGCTCGGAATGAAGCGTGAATTGCGCTCTCTCGAGACGGAATTGGTCGAACTCGAACGCAAGGACGCCGCAACGCAGGCTTCCTTGGAGCAGCTCGCCGCCGAGCTGCGAGGCGCGGACCAGGCGCTCGAAGCCCTCTCGGGCCAGCAGCACGAATGCGAGCGCGAGGTTTACAAGGCAACTCACCGCTACGAACTGACCCAGGGTGAGCTCGCCCGCTTGAGTCTGGACCTCACGGTTTGCCAGGAAGAGTTAAACCGCGTTCGGCGCGAGGTCGAAGCCGCGCGCCGCCGGGCGGCTCAGGCCGCCGAGCAGCACGCCATTGCCGTCGCCGGGCGTGCCGCGGCGGAGTCGGAAACCGCGCGGCTCAGCGAAGGCCTGATTGGGATGCGCGCGGCGATCCAGGCCGCCCAGGAAAACCTGGCGGCCGCTCGCGCGGAACAGGCCGCAATGAGTGAGCGCCTTGCTGCCGCCCAATCGCTCGCCGCGCGCCTCGCTGAAGAAGGCGCAGAGTTCCAGCGTCGCGAAGCCGTCTTGCGCGAGGAAGCTTCCGGAATCGAAAGCGAGGCCGCCGAGCTGGCGCGGCAAAGCGAAGAGATTCAGATTCAGCTGCATGGGCTGCGCGTCGAGAAAGCGCGGATTGAATCGCTCCAAAAACAGCTCGAGCAGGAATGGGAATCCGCGCGCACTCGCGTCGTCGAAACCGA
>DASPOW010000237.1:0-3840 GCA_035625855.1 Candidatus Methylomirabilota bacterium
TCTCTACGGCTTCCACTCGACCCGCTACAACACGGGCCACTCGGAGTCCCTCTTTGCCGGGCGCACCTTCCTCGCCGCCGCGTGGCTCACCAAGACCGACGAAGCCATTGCCGTCGAGCGCGACCGCAACCTCACCGGACCGCCGCGGCTTCAGCGCCTCCAGTTGGTCACGGAGATTGACACCGAGCTCACCGAGCTAGACGGCTTTGGCGGCGGCCTATCGGTCTCGCCCAGCGGCACCAAGGCCGCCTACTTCGTCGACCACGAAGTGCTCGATTTCCGCGACCTCGCCGCACCGTCGCGCGTGGCGCGCGTCCGGGTGGGTATCGGCTCTTATCACTGGGCGCCCGACGAAAAGCGTGTCCTGCTCAAGCGCGCTTCGGAGAAAAAATCCGGCGACCTCGTCTGGGTGGACATCCCCCCGCTGGCCGAGGCCCCGACCGGCGGCACCGCGATCCCGGTTTCACAGCCGGACCTGGCGCCTCTTTTTCACGGGCTCACGATCCGCGACTTTCGGATCTCTCCCGACGGTCGCTTTCTCGCCGTCATCACGGTCGGGAAGCACAACCTCATCCTGTATCCGCTTTCGGCCCGCTGATCCCTCCCCTGGTTGTCTGCGGATTGGGGCTTCAACTCCGGGGCATAGACAAGGCGACCACGGGGTTCTTGTTCCTGGGGCCGGAGCCTTAGCTCCGGCATTTGCGCTCACAAACAAAGCCTGTCATTCCGAGCGGAGCAGGCGATTGTTCTTCTGTACTCCCGCACTCGGGGAGCGAATGTCGCCTGTTGAGTCCAGGAATCCCTACAGAGGTTCCTCCTACTGCGCGAACCGCCTGAAGAAACTGCCCTGTTTCCACTCCGGCCTTTTCTCCGCGTCCGCCACTCTCAACGCCAGCGCCTCGAGAATGGCGTTGAACTGCGCCGCCGCGGCCGCGTCCACCGGCTGGTTCGCGTCGTCGGTGGGTCCGTGATACCGCTCGCGGTACCAGGCCTGAAACGTCTTCTCCTCCGGCGTCCCCGGAAGGTACCCGAACTTGAACGCCAGCGCCGGAATCCCCTTGCGAATAAAGCTGTACTGGTCGCTGCGAATGAACCGGTTGTGTTCCGGCTCCTTGTCGGCTTGCACCTCGACGCCGCGCGCCGCCGCAACCTCGCGCAGGTCGTCTCCCAGCGTGGACTCGCCCAGTCCCTGCACCTCGAGATACTTCAGCGGAAACAGCGGCAAAAACATGTCCATGTTCAAGTCAGCCAGGATGTTCTTCGCCGGAACCGTCGGGTGCTCCGCGAAATAGCGCGAACCCAGAAGCCCCTTCTCCTCTCCCGTCACGGCCACGAAAAGGATCGACCGCCTGGGCTTCGCTCCGGACTCCTTCAGCGCCCGCGCAATCTCGATCAGTGAAGCGACCCCCGAGGCGTCGTCCATCGCCCCGTTGTAAATCCGGTCGCCGTTCACCGGCTCGCCGACTCCCAGGTGATCGAGGTGAGCGCTGATGACCACGTACTCATCGCTGACCGCCGGGTCGCTGCCCCTCCAAACGCCCACCGTGTTCTGCGACTTCACCGTCCAGCGCTTCGCGGCCACCCGCGCATGCACCTTTACCGCCAGCGGGAAATGGGGCAGCGGCTTCCCGGTGTTGATTGCCGCGAGGATTTCCTCAAAGCCGTGTCCGCTTCCGGCGAAAAACTTCTCCGCATGCTCGGGATTCACCGTCATCGAGAAGCGGTACCCGGTGATCGGCTTAGTCGGCGGAATTTCCGGCGCCGGCTCCATTCGCGGATTGAACCGCCCACCCGCGGTCCGCGACCACGGCACCTCCGCCGCCTTCGGGTTCTGGATGCTCGCCACGCCGATCGCTCCGGCGCTCGTCAACACCCGCCGCCGCTCTTCCTGCGACTGGAAGTGCGCCTTGACCGGTCCGGGCATGTCGGGCGGCCCGCCGGTCACGAAGAACACGATTTTGCCCTTCACATCGAGCCCGGCCAGGTCGTCGTACTTCAATTCCGGCACCACCAGCCCATATCCCGCGAAGACCGCCTCCGCCTCTGTCTCTTTCGCGGTGTCTGAGTTCACGGTGAGGAAAGCCTCCTCGCCGAACTTCACCGGCTCGGCTTTGCCGCCGCGCAGCAGCTCGAGCGACGAGTTCGCCTCATCCAACTGGCTCGCCGCAAACTCCACCGGTTGCGCGTAGCCCCGCGTGCCGCCGGGCTTCAATCCTGCCCTCCGGAACTCTTCCGTCACGTAGGCTGCCGCCTTCGCGAAGCCCCGGCTGCCCGTGTCGCGCCCCTCCAGCTTGTCGTCCGCCAGGTACTGCACGTGCGCCCACCAGCGTTTCCCCAATGCCTCCCAGTCCTCCCCCGCCCCGGACGTCAGGACTCCGGTGGCCGCGAGACCCACAGCCGCTGCGCCCAGCGACACGACGACGCTTTTCCTCATCTTGCTCCTTTTCTAACCTGGGAATTTTGCCGCTCAGTTAAGCGCAGGAAGTCAGCTCGCGCAACCGTTTTCGATGCTCCACTAGAATGCATGCGTCCATCACCACCGTCATTCCCGCTGCCAGGGCCTTCTCCGCCGCCGCGCGATTCTCAATCCCCAACTGCATCCAGATGACTTTGGCGCCCTTTGCAATCGCATCGTCCACAACCGGCGGCACGTCTTCCGCCTTCCGGAAAATGTCCACAATCTCCACCGGCCCCGGCACGTCCTGCAACCGCGCGTAACACTTTTCCCCGAGCACCGCCTTTTCATTGGGGTTCACGCCCGTCGTGTGATATCCGTGCTCCTTCAAATACGCGGCGATTTCGTGGCTCGCCCGCCAGGGCTTCCCTGAAAGCCCTACCACGGCTACCTTGTTGTTCTTGAGAATCTCGAGCACCGGGTCGGCGGCCCTCGCCGCCCCCTCCGGCAAGAGGACAATCATCGCTCGGCCAGTTCGCGCTTGGCCGCGTGCGCCGGCCAGATCTCGCCCATGGCAGCCAGAAACCGGTCGTTCTCTTCCGGCCGGCCCACGGAAATCCGCGCCGCCCCCGGAAGGCCCATCCACCCCAGCGGGCGCACAATCACCCCGCGCCGCAAAAGCTCTTCGCAGACCCGTGGAGCCTCCGGGCCCATCTCCACGAAAACAAAATTCGTCTCGGACGGCACAGCCTGCAGCCCGATCCGCTCCAGTCCCGCGATCAGTCGCCGCCGCTCCACGCGGTTCGTCTCGACCGACCTCCGCACGTGCTCCGTGTCGTCCAGCGCCGCGATTGCCGCGACCTGCGCCACGACCGAGGTGTTGAACGGGGTCTTCAACTGCCTGAACACGCTCAACACCTCCGGCGCCCCGATTCCGTACCCGATGCGCAGCCCGGCGAGGCCGTAAACCTTCGAGAAGGTTCGCACAATCAGCAGGTTTCCGTGTTTGCGGTGAAGTTCCTCCGCGCGCGGCATGTCTTTCCGGTCGGCGTAATGCAGGTACGCTTCATCGAGCACCACCAGGATGTGCGGCAGCGCTTCTCCGAGAAACTGATCCAGTTCATCGTGCCCGAAAGCGGTGCCCGTCGGGTTATTGGGATTCGCCAGGTAAACCAGGCGCGTCCGCGGCGTCATCCGCCGCGCAATCGCCGTCAGGTCGTAGGTATATCCCCGCATCGGCGCCAGCACCAGTTCCGCCCCCGCCGCGCGAATCGCCAGCGAATACGGCGCGTAGCTTTTTTCCGAGGTGATTCCCTCGAGGCCCGGCCGCAGCAGCGCGCGCGCCGCCAGGTCTATGATCTCGCTCGACCCCAGCGCTACAAACGTCTCTTCCGGCTTGACGCCGTGCCGCGCCGCGAGCTTCTCTCGCAGCGCCTTGCTGCCTC
>DASPOW010000238.1:0-2335 GCA_035625855.1 Candidatus Methylomirabilota bacterium
ATTTTCTTGAAGCCTACGACTTGTGAGCGCACGAGGACGTCGCCGTGCGAATGGCTGTAATCAGTTGGCCCATGAAAGTGGGCGTCCTCCGCGATTTCCAGGACGCGCACCTGCGTGTAACGGATCGCATCGGTGTAGTAATCCACATTCACCTGTTTCACGTAAGCTTTGCGCTCCTTAAAATCGAGATGCTCCACGTGGTATTGCTGGCCGCCGTGGATATAAATCGCTTTTTCGTGAACGGCGGTCAGCGCGCTGGGAAAGTCCACTTCGCCAATCACCTGCGGCGCGCCGGTAATATCGATGATGACGAAATTGTCGCTGGTCACTGAGCGGAGGCTGATCGCGTCCGCGGGGTATGCCTCATGGGTCCAGTGGAAATTCTCTCCGGCGCGGTGCAGGTAACCCGCCTCGGCCAGCCGCGCGCAAAGATCCTGCGTGTTCACCTCGCCGAACTGTTCCTCCGGTCCAATGGGCAGTTCAAACGCCGCACACTTCAAGTGATTCACCAGAATTTCCAGGTTGTCCGGCTGGATGTAGGCGTGTTCCGGCGTATTGCCGAAAAAATAGTCCGGATGGCGGATGATGAATTGATCGAGCGGCGCCGAGGAGGCCACAAGCACGGCACAGGAGCTTCCGCTGCGGCGGCCGGCGCGTCCCGCCCGCTGCCAGGTGGCGGCGATCGTTCCGGGATAGCCGGTCATCACCACGGTGTCGAGCGAGCCGACGTCGATGCCAAGTTCCATGGCGGAAGTGGTGACCACGCCGCGGATGCGGCCTTCGCGTAGTCCGCGTTCGATTTCGCGGCGCTCATTGGGCAAATAGCCGCCGCGGTAGCCACGAATCGTTTCCGGCTTTCCCGGCTGTTGCGGATTGGCCTGCTGCAGATAGGTCAGAATCAACTCCGTGTGCAGGCGCGAATTCGCGAAGACCATGGTCTGCAAGTCATGCCTCAGGAATTCCTGAGCCACGCGGGAACTTTCGTTGATATAGCTGCGGCGGATGCCCAGAGCCCGGTTCACCACCGGCGGGTTATAAAACACAAACGTTTTTTCCGCGGCTGGCGCGCCATTGGCTGCCTGGACTTCCACCTTGCTTTCAATCAGGCGCGAAGCCAGTTCTCCCGGATTGGCAATGGTGGCTGAACAGCAAATGAATTGCGGCTTGCTGCCGTAAAAACGCGCGATGCGTTGCAGGCGCCGCAGCACGTTGCACAAATGGCTGCCGAAGACGCCTCGGTAGGTATGCAGTTCGTCGATGACGATGTAGCGCAGATTTTCGAAGACCCGCGTCCAGCGCGTGTGATGCGGCAGGATGCCCGTGTGCAACATGTCCGGGTTGGTGAGAACGATATGGCTTTTCTCGCGGATTGCCTTGCGCGCGTCACCAGGGGTGTCGCCGTCATAGGTGAAGACCCCGACGCGGTTCTCCAGCCGTGCGTTCAGGTCATGGAGTTCGGCCAATTGGTCCTGTGCCAAGGCCTTGGTCGGAAAGAGATAAAGCGCGCGCGTATCGTCATCCTCAAGAATGGCGTTAACGACCGGCAGGTTGTAACAGAGGGTTTTTCCCGAGGCGGTGGGCGTCACGATCGCCAGGTTTCTTCCGACGTGCACGGCTTCGGCAGCGGCTGCCTGGTGCGAATAGAGTTGCCGGATGCCCTTGGTGTTGTAAGCTGCGCGCAAGAGGGGGTTCACCCACTCGGGAAACTCTGCCCATTGTGCTTCGCGCGCCGGATAATGGCGTACGGCAGTGAGCATCTCTCCGTTACGGTCGCGTGCAGCAAAAGCGTCGAGCACCTGCGTGACACGGGCCAGAGCGGAGCTTTGCCGCGCGCGGGCCAGGGAATAAGCGTTCGTCGCCATGGTTTCCCCTCGAGAATGGGATTCGCCTTTTGTTCGCTAAGGCTAGCACCCCGCGGGAAAGCCTGCAACACAGGTTTTTTGTGGTTGTGGGAATTAGCCGAGCACCCTTCTCTCGGCGCTATTTTCGCAGGCTAAGCAAACCATCAGGTACTTGTCATTCTGAGGACATCCGATGAGGATGCCCGAAGAATCTCAATGCAACATCATGTACAAAAATATCCGTTGAGATCCTTCGGCCCGCAAGCCACGCGGACCTCAGGATGACAAGTTCACAACTCAGTCGTCCGCCACTACAGTTGAAACAGCTACAGGAGCTTGCTGATTTCGCGGCCGCTGATCGGCTCATTCGCGAAGGCCGCGAATGTTCCGGTGTCATGCATCTCGCGGGCCGCGCGCAGGAATGCCGCGTGGGCCACGCGATAAAGCCCGCTTCCAACGCTGATGCGGCGCACGCCGATGGCCGAGAGTTCGGC
>DASPOW010000239.1:0-2168 GCA_035625855.1 Candidatus Methylomirabilota bacterium
GACGGAGTAGGGCGGGAAGTTGTAATGGAGCAGGAACCGCTCCTTGTAGGTGCCGTCGAGCGAGTCGACGTACTGCTCGTCCTCCCCCGTCCCGAGCGTCGCCACCACGAGCGCCTGCGTCTCCCCGCGCGTAAACAGCGCCGACCCATGCGTCCGTGGCAGGACCCCGACCTCGCAGGTGATCGGCCGGATCTCCTTCAGACTGCGCCCATCGACCCGGCGGCCGGCACTGACGATGGCGCCGCGCATCACCCGGCTCTTGACCTCTTCGCACATGGCGGCGAGCGCCTTGTGCTGGTCGGGGAACTCGGCTGCCAGCGCGCTGATCGCGTCCTCTTCCGCCTGTCGCGTCGCCGCGGCACGTTCATGCTTGCCGGCGACTTGAAAGGCCGATTCGATGCGCGGGCGCAGCTGCGCGTCGAGGCGGGCGAACAGCGCCTCGTCGTGGCCGTGCGGCGGCACCGGCCGCTTGGGGTTGCCGAGCGCCTGCTGCAGTTCGTCCTGCATATCCAGAATGACCTGCAAGGCCTGATGCGCGGTGAACAGCGCGTCCAGCATCACGTCTTCGGGCAGCATGGTGGCGCCGCCTTCGACCATGACGATGCCGTCGCGGCTGCCGGCCACGACCAGGTTCAGCTCCGATTGCTCGAGCTGGGCCTGCGTGGGGTTGACGATCAGCTGCCCGCCGATGCGGCCCATGCGCACCGCGGCGATCGGCCCATGGAACGGAATGTCGGACACCTGCAAGGCCACTGATGCGCCGGTCATGGCGATGACGTCGGGGTCGTTTTCCTTGTCGTGCGACAACACGGTGGCGATCACCTGGGTCTCCGCCACGAAGCCGTCGGGGAACAACGGCCGGATGGGCCGATCGATCAGACGCGAGGTGAGGATTTCCTTCTCGGACGGTCGTCCCTCGCGTTTGAAGAACCCGCCAGGGATCTTGCCGGCCGCGAAGGTGCGCTCCTGGTAGTCGCAGGTGAGCGGGAAGAAATCGATGCCTTCGCGCGCCGTCCGGGCGGCGACCGCCGTGACCAGGACCATGGTTTCGCCGAAGCACACCAGTGCGGCGCCGTCCGCTTGCTTCGCCAGCCGTCCAACTTCGATGGACAACGGGCGTCCGTGGAACTCTCTTTCAACTTTTCTGTACATACCTGACCTCCCGGGCCGCCGCGGATCCGATGGCCCTGTGATGGGAGGGAAAGACGCTCAAGTGGAATGAGCCGGGAGGGCTTACTTGCGGATACCCAACCGGTCGATCACGCGCTTGTATCGATCCAATTCCTCACGCTTCAAGTAGTCCAGCAAGCGGCGCCGTTGGCCGACGAGCTTCAGCAGCCCGCGTCGCGAGTGGTGATCCTTCTTGTGGACCTTGAAGTGTTCCGTGAGATAGTCGATGCGCGCGCTGAGCAGCGCGACCTGCACCTCGGGAGAGCCCGTGTCCGATCCATGAAGCTGGTACTGACTGATCAGCTCCTTCGTCCGTTCGGGAGCTATCCCCATCTTTCCTCCATATTTTTATCTTTGCGTGTGCTTAACACGGGCGCCGCAGGCGTTCAAGGGTTGAACGACGGCCGGGCCTCCGAAGCCTGAGCTGCCGCCAGATCGCGATAGACCTGCAGGTACGCGACGCTCTCGCGCTGCCAGTTCAAGTCCCGCGCCGCGATCTTTACCGCGTCCCGGTAACGCCCGTTGTTCCGCAAGACTTCCGTGGCCGCCGCGACCGCGGCCCGCGCATCCGTGGGGTCGAAAAGCACGCCGATTCCATAGCGCTGCACCAAAGGCCGGAATTCTTCCCCCTCGCTGATCGCCACCGGCAACCCCGCGGCGATTGCCTCGAAGAATTTGTTGGGCAACGCGTAGCGTGCATTCACGCTCTCAGGCGGCATGTAAATCACCGCGGCGTTGGCCGTACGGATGAAGGCGGGAACCTCCAACGCCGGAACCGTCGGCAAGACGTGCACGCGCGTTTCCACTGCGGCCCGGCGGGCGGCGGCCTCGACGTCGCGCACGCCCTGCTGTTGACCCACCATTGCCAGATGGACGTCCGGCAGGGCGCGGACCAGCTCCACCTGCTGCGGCAGGCCCTTTTCGCGGACGCTGTGCCCGGTGTGCACCAGCAACGGCGTGCCGGCATCGAGCCCCAACGCGCCGCGCACCTCCGGGCC
>DASPOW010000240.1:0-6444 GCA_035625855.1 Candidatus Methylomirabilota bacterium
CCACGCCACCGGCGACGGGCGATGCCAAGCCGGCAGATCCTAACGCCAAGCCCGATGACGCCAAGAGCGGCGATCAGAAGAACGGGGACGACAAGAAGAAGGAATCCACCAACAAGAAAAAGAAGGGGCTGCGGAAGCTCATCCCCTGGTAGTACCCTGACCCGGCTGCCTGCTGGGCTCTTCGTTTTCATTCGGACACATAGATGCGCGCTTGTCGTTGACGCTCCTGTTTGGGGATGCTCCAATGAATGTGAAACCAGGGTACGGGTGTGGAAGCCCGGAGGGCGTTCTGTGACCAAGATTCTGGTCGCTGACGACAACAGCAATATTCAGAAAATGGTCGGCTTAGCCCTGAAAGATCAGGGCATTGACGTCGTTGCCGTAGGCAACGGAGAAGCCGCCGTGCGAAAGCTGGCCGACGTGCGGCCGGACCTGATTCTGGCCGACGTTTTCATGCCGGTCCGCAACGGCTACGAGGTCTGCGAGTACGTCAAGGCAGACCGCACCCTTTCCCACATACCGGTGATCTTGCTGGTTGGGGCGTTTGACCCGCTCGACGAGCAGGAAGCGCAGCGGGTAGGGGCCGACGGCGTACTGAAGAAGCCGTTCGTTCCCCCGGACCCGCTCATTTCGATGGTGAAGTCGGCGCTGGCGAGGGCAGGCGCCTCGACGGCGGGGCAGCCAGCGGCGGAGACAGCGCCATCAAGCCGCGACCTGCCTGCGCCTGTACTGGCGACGGTCCCTGCTGCGCACGCAGAAGAGCCGGCAGAAACCCTGGCACCTTCTTTCTCCTCCTCCGGGCAACGGACGGTCAGCATTCCCGAGGGGGCGCAGCCCGTCGCCTTTGGGAATCTGCTTAGGACGCCTGCGCCGGCGGCGCAAGAAGAGTCCGAGGGCGAAGCCTCCGCAAGTTATCTCGTGGACCGGCATCCGAATCTCGATGAAGGGCGCTCGTGGAATGCGACGGGAACGCAAGAGGCGACGGAGCAGGACGAGGAAGAAGAGGAGTCCTCGACGGGGTGGCGCCGGGAAGCGGACGAGCTAGAGGACAGGATTCCCGCCGGCGGACATCGGGATTGGCAAGACGCGGCGTTCAGCGCCAAAGAGAATGCAGAGAGCGCCAAAGTGAAGGAAGCGACGGATTCGCCTGTAGGGGAGCACGTGGCCTCGAGCACTCCTGCGATTGAAGGAACTTCGCCGGGCACTTCCTGGCAGGCTTCTGCGCCCACGACGGAGGCGCCGCGAACTCCCCCGGGCGCGAGCGGGGGGCCTGAGATTTCCGCGCAACACGAAACGCCTGCGGAATCGATCCCCAACGACACACCTGTTTCAGCGCCAGCCGAATCGCGGCCAGGCGGCGGGGCGTCCTGGTATTCCGTTTCCTCTACCCCCTGGGATACCGAGGCAGCGAAAGCCAGCCGGACGGCCGACCCATGGAACGTTGCTCCTCCGGCTGTAAAGGAAGCGACGCCACCGGCACCCGTCGAGGAATCTCACGTCGAGCCGAGCCCGGCGAGTCCCGCTTCCGAGCCGCCCGTTCCGACGAGCGCAGAAATTGCGCAAAGCGTAGTCGAGCGAACTCTGCTGGAGGCACAAGCTCAGCCTGCCCAAGAATCCGCCGCGATTGCGGCGGCGAGCCAGGAACCCGCTGCGGCCCCAGAGGGTGCGCCGGCGCCCGACATGGAAGCCCTGGTGAAGAAGGTCCTCGAGAAAATGTCGCCGGATATGCTCCAGAATATGACCCGCGAACTGTTGAAGCCCATGGTTGAGGCTATCGTCCGCGGGGAGCTCGAATCGAAGAAATAGCTTCCCCTCCCTGTGATGTTGATCGGACTCTTCAGTGCGTCGCGCCCGCTGAATTGACGCCTTCGCGTAACCGCCCGTATATTGGAAGTCAGCTTCGCTGGCCCCCGTGCAAGAAACTCTGCAGGGTTGAAGAAGAAGTGCAGGTCGTGTATCCGACATGACGCGGGAAATCGCCAAGGCGTACGAGCCGCAGAAGATCGAGCCCCGGTGGGCAGACTACTGGGTGAAGGAAGAGTTGTTTCGCGCCGACCCATCGGCGCCCGGACCGGCGTTCTGCATCGTCATCCCCCCGCCCAATGTGACCGGCTCCCTGCACATCGGTCACATGCTCGACCATACGGAGATCGACATTCTGACGCGCTGGCGCCGCATGAGCGGTTACAACACGCTCTATCTGCCGGGAACCGACCACGCCGGGATCTCGACCCAGCGGGTGGTAGTTCGCCAGCTAGCCGACCAGGGCATCGATTACCGCAAGCTCGGCCGGGAGGAGTTTGAAAAGAGGGTGTGGAAGTGGAAGGAGGAATCCGGCGGCACCATCATCCGGCAGATGAAGCAGATCGGGGAATCCTGCGACTGGTCCCGGGAGCGGTTTACGCTTTCTCCGGAGCTGTCGCGAGTGGTGCGCGACGTCTTCGTTCGCCTGTACGAGGAAGGGCTGATTTACCGGGCGCACTACCTGGTGAACTGGTGTCCCAATTGCATGACCGCGTTGAGCGACCTCGAAACGCTGCACGAGGAGCGCCAGGGGCACCTGTGGTACATCCGGTACCCCATCCTGGGGTCCAACGAGCACATCGTGGTCGCCACGACGCGGCCGGAGACGATGCTGGGCGACACGGCGATCCTTGTTCACCCGGCGGACGAACGCTACGCGGGTCTGGTCGGCAAAAAAGCCATTCTGCCCCTGGTGGGCCGCGAAATCCCGATCATCGCCGACGACGTCGTGGATCGCGAGTTCGGCACCGGCGCGGTAAAAGTCACGCCGGCGCACGACCCCAACGACTTTGAAGCAGGTCGCCGCCATGACCTTCCCGAGATCGACGTGATGACGGATGACGGGCGGATGGGCGCGGCGGCGGGCGGGTACGCAGGAATGGACCGGTTCGAGGCGCGCAAACGCGTTTTGGAAGACCTGAAGAAACAAGGCCTGCTGGAAAACATCACGAATCACGTGCACGCGGTCGGAATCTGCGAGCGCTGCAAGACGGTTGTGGAGCCGCGGGCGTCAACGCAGTGGTTCTGCCGTATGAAACCGCTGGCGGAACCGGCGATTGCGGCCGTCGAGAACGGCGAGATTCAGATTATCCCGGCAAACTGGCGCGAGGTGTATTTCCACTGGATGCGCAACATCCGCGACTGGTGCATCTCTCGGCAACTGTGGTGGGGACACCGGATTCCGGCGTGGCATTGCGCCGACTGCGGGAAAATCACGGTCGCGCGCGAGGCGCCGGCGAAGTGCGCGCATTGCGGCTCGGCCAAGATCGAGCAGGACCCCGACGTGCTGGACACGTGGTTCAGTTCCGCGCTGTGGCCGTTTTCGACGCTGGGATGGCCGGCGGAGACGGCCGACTTCAAACGCTACTACCCCACGAGCGTGCTCATCACCGCGCATGAAATCCTGTTCTTCTGGGTGGCGCGCATGATCATGATGGGGATTCATTTCACCGGGAAGATTCCCTTTCACGATGTTTCGATCCATCCGCTCGTGCGCAACGCCGAAGGCCAGAAGATGTCGAAATCGAAAGGGACGGGGATCGATCCGATCGACGTCAACCAGCGGTACGGCACGGACGCGATGCGCTTCACGCTCGCAGCCATGGCGGCGCCGGGCGGCGACCTGATCTGGACCGAGGACCGCATCGTCAGCGCGCGAAACTTCGCCAACAAGATTTGGAACGCCGCGCGGTTCCTGTTTGTGAACTTCGAAAAGGTCGCGGCGGGCGGAGCATCCCTCGACGAACTGGCGACGCCGGAGATGCGCGCGGGCGCACCCTATGGAGCGAACGGAGACCTGGCGTTGGCGGACGCGTGGCTTTTTTCGCGTCTCAGCGCGGCTTCGAAAGGGGTCAACGAGGCGCTCGAGGAGTACCGCTTTCAGCAGGCAGCGCAGAGCGTATATCACTTTTTCTGGGACGATTTTTGCGACTGGTATATCGAGTGGATCAAGCCCGACCTGGCGGGACCGGACGGGACGCGCGCGAAGACAGCGTGGAAGAATCTTTTCGCCGTGTTCGAGACAGCGCTGCGATTGCTGCATCCATTCATGCCGTTTTTGACCGAGGAACTGTGGCACCAGTTGCCGCAGCGGGCAGGCGCCCGGTCCATCGCGTTCGAACGGTTCCCCGCGGCGAAGGCCGAATGGGGCAATGCGGAAGCCGAAGAGCAGTTTGCTTACCTGCAGGATGTGGTCACGGCATTGCGCGACATGCGGGCTGGGCTGAAACTGGACCCGAAGAAGAAAGTAGCGGCCCAGTTTTCCAGCGAAGGCAAGGCGTGGCGCGATCTGGTCCAACGCAACCTTCCAACGCTCTTGCGATTAGCCGTGCTTTCCGAGCTCAGCATCGGCAGCGAGCGCTTGCCCACCGCCGGCGGCCTCGTGAGGTCGGTCCTCGCAAAGTTTGAGGTTCGAATAGCATTGTCGGAGGGCCTGGACATCGCAGCGGAGGCAAGAAAACTCCGTAAAGAGATCGAGCGACTGGAGAAAGACATCGCGGCAAAACGCCAGCGCCTTGACGACGACACCTTCCGCACCAAGGCCCCGGAGAGCATCGTCAAAGGGCTCGAAGCGACACTCGCCGAGAGGGTGCTCGAGCGCGAGAAGTTGATGACCCGCTTTTCACAGCTGGAGCAGGGCGGCTGAGGCCGCGCCCGCCAGCCTTCGTTGCCATGGACTGGAACTCCGACGCGATTACGTCCCTCGTGCGTGGGGCCCTGGCCGAGGACGTCGGCCCGGGTGACGCGACGACGCTCGCGGTGGTCGCTCCTGACACGCGGGCAGATGCGCGAATCCTTGCCCGGCGGGACCTGGTTTGCGCGGGGCTGCCGCTCGCGGAACGCGTCTTTCGCGAGCTCGATGCCAAATGCCGGATAGAGCCTGCCTGCCGGGAAGGCGAAAGCGTTTCCCCAGGGAAAGACCTGGCGCGGATTTCCGGGAGCGCGCAAGCCATCCTCACCGGCGAACGCACGGCTCTCAACTTCCTGGCGCACCTTTGCGGAATCGCGACCCTCACGAGCCTCTTCGTCAAGGAGCTCGCCGGCACTCATGCCAAGATCCGCGATACCCGCAAGACGACACCGGGGCTGCGCGCCCTTGAGAAATACGCCGTGCGGGCAGGCGGCGGGGAGAATCACCGTTTCGGTCTTTACGACGCAATCCTGGTGAAGGAAAATCACATCGCGCTCGCGGGAGGCATCAGGGCCGCCATTTCGAAAGCGCGCGCCTACTCGGCCTCCATCCCCATCCAGGTGGAAGTCCGCAACGAAGCTGAATTGCAAGAGGCCGTGGACGCGGGGGCCGAGTCGCTTCTGCTGGACAACATGACCGTCGAGCAAGCGACGCGCTGCGTGTCGCAGGCGCATCAACGCCGCCCCAACTGTGTCGCGGAGATTTCCGGCGGCATCACGCTGGCCAATGCCCGCGCGTACGCGCTCACAGGAGCGAACTACTTGTCCGCAGGCGCTTTGACGCATTCCGTGCCCGCAGCCGATCTCAGCTTGCTTGTGGAAAGCACGCAGCGAACGTAAGCTACACAGCGCGCGGCCCGCAGAATCAGCGGCACGCAGGCGACACTCATGGCAAAGCCGCAAACCCTGCCCGGAACAACGGACCGGCGCATCGCTTCGTTGCTGACGCTGCTGGCAGACAACGCGACAATCGTCATCAGCGGCGAACGTATCGCCAAGGAGATCGGCGTTTCCCGCTCGACAGTGTGGCGCTGGATCGAACGGCTTCGCGCGCTCGGCGTCCGCGCCAGGGGCACACCGCGCGCCGGATATCACCTGGAGACGGTGCCGGACATTCTGACGACGGATCTGGTCCGGCGCGGCTTGCGCGGAAGCATCTTCGGCAAAACGATTCATCATTTTTTCAAGGTGGACTCAACCAACCGCGTTGCGCGGGAGCTGGGGCACGCCGGCGAACCAGAGGGCGCCGTCGTCATCGCCGAGGAACAGACCGCGGGGCGCGGCCGGGCAGGACGCCTGTGGCACTCGGAGCGGGCCGCCGGGATCTACCTGTCCATCCTGCTTCGGCCGGCGATTTCGCCCGCGCGTGCGCCGCTGCTGCCGCTCGTCGCGGGGCTTTCCACTCGCGCGGCGATTGCGGCGCAGACGGGTTCCGCGCCGGACCTCAAATGGCCCAACGATCTGCTGATGAGAGGCGGCAAGGTCGGCGGTATTCTGACGGAAATGTACGCCGAGCCCGGCGCGGTGCATTTCGTGATTGTCGGAGTCGGCCTGAACGTGAACCAGACGAAGTTTCCAGAGGCTTTGACTCCGATTGCCACTTCCCTTCTCGCGGAAACCGGCCAAACAGTATCCCGGCTTGAATTGCTGGTGCGTTTGCTGCGCCAATTCGAGAGCGACTACAATCGTTTTCTGCGCGAAGGTTCCGCGTGGGTCGCGAACAGCTTTGGC
>DASPOW010000241.1:0-5575 GCA_035625855.1 Candidatus Methylomirabilota bacterium
GCGCAACGGCCCGTCCAGCAAAGCTCCTCGGGGCTCACCGGCACGGCTCCCGAGGGGCGCAGCAGCGTGATCTGCGTCAGGCGCAATACACCTTCGCGATGCAGCCACGGAACAATCGCGCCAAGACGCAGAGCATCCGGAAGCTGGCCCGGAGCCATTTCCGCCTCGGTTACGACAAAAAGCTTCGCCGAGCCAATGGGGTAGGCATCCCGGGTCGTAGTGTCCGGGTTGTCTTGCTCGTCGGCTGTCACGACCAACACGACTGTGCCCTCCTGCACGTCTACCCAGAGCATGCCCCGCGCAACGCATGCATGGGCCGGGCAGCCCGACGCTATGACATAGCGATCCCGCTTGACTTCAAACACGCCGGGAACACCCCAGATAAACGCCTCGGCAGCCGTGTTGGCAGGTCCCCAGCCCGGCAGCTCAACCGCCGGAAGCCTGTGCCGCAGGAAGCCCGGCAATCGCTTGTCCTGGGCAAACGCATTCTCGGATTTGCCGCAATACCCCAGCATCCACTCGGCCGAGGCGTGGCGCGGGGGTTGCGGCGTCTGCGCCGCCACGCCCGCCGCGATCAATAGCGAAAGGAATCCCATGTAGGTTCTCATAAGCTCACTCTACGAGCATTTGCAATGCCACGCCAACCGCCCGCCCCGATGTCCGGGCAACACAAGTCCCTGTGACCCTCCTCACAGGAACGCCCAGGTTACCCGCGTAGCCTAAATAACAATGGCGCTGCACGAAGCCCAACTCCACCCGGCCGCTGTGGTTCCCCCTGGCCCGCGGACGGACCAGCGCAGCAAGCCGCCCGCCTGGACGGCCCACACGGTCATCGCCTACCTGGCGATTGTCGGCATCGTGGCGCACCTCATCCTCCGCTACCCGCTGCACGCCTCTCGCGCCGCCTGGCAGGCTCCCCTCATCGCCGTCCTCGCGGTGGGCGGCATCCCGCTGGTCGTGCGCCTCACCCGGAAGCTTCTCGTCGGGGAGTTCGGCTCCGACCACCTTGCCGGCGTCTCCATCGTGACCGCGGCCATTCTCGGTCAGTTCCTCGTCGGAGTGATCGTCATCCTTATGCTCTCCGGAGGCCTGGCCCTGGAACAGTTCGCCGCGCGCCGCGCCTCTTCTGTCCTGGACGCTCTCGCCCGGCGCATGCCCCAAACCGCCCACCGCAAGGACGGAACCGAAGTCGCCGACGTCGGCCTCCCGGAAGTCGCCGTCGGAGACATTCTGGTCGTCTTCCCACACGAGATTTGTCCCGTGGACGGCGTGGTGCTCGAAGGCTTCGGTACGATGGATGAGGCCTACCTCACCGGCGAGCCTTACGAAGTGGACAAGACACCCGGCTCGGCCGTGCTTTCCGGAGCCGTCAACGGCGACAACGCGCTTTACATTCGCGCCGAAAAACCCGCGGCCGATTCGCGCTACGCACGCATCATGAAGGTCATGCAGGACGCCGAACAGCACCGCCCGCGCATCCGCCGCCTCGGGGACAAGCTGGGCGCATGGTACACGCCGGTGGCCCTGGCCCTCGCCGCCGCTGCCTGGCTGCTGACTGGCGAATCGCATCGCTTTCTCGCCGTGGTCGTGGTGGCCACGCCCTGCCCTCTGTTGATTGCCATTCCTGTCGCCATCACCGGAGCCATCTCCCTCTCCGCGCGGCGCGGGATTATCATCAAAAACCCCGCCGCGCTCGAACAGATTGACCGCTGCCGCACCCTGGTCTTCGACAAGACCGGCACGCTCACGTACGGAAAGCCTTCTCTCTCCGAGATTCTCTGCGCTCCCGGATTCGCGCAGGACGACGTCCTCGGTGTTGTCGCCAGCCTTGAACGCTACTCGAGACATCCTCTCGCAGAGGCAGTCTTGGACGCCGCTCGCAAAGCGAACCTCCCCGCTGAAGTCGTCACGGAGATCAGCGAGCGCCCCGGAGAAGGGCTCCGCGGCACCGTGGGCAAGCGCTCGCTCTGGATTACCAGCCGCGGCAACCCCATGGCGCCGAACGCTGACCTGCCGCCCGCAAGCGCCGGGCTCGAATGCCTCGTCTTCTTCGATGGCAGGTATGCGGCCGCTTTCCGCTTCCTCGACCGGGCGCGGCCGGAAAGCCGCTCCTTCGTCAATCATCTGCAGCCGCGTCACGCCGTGAACCGCGTCCTGATTGTCTCCGGCGACCGGGACCAGGAGGTCCGCCGCCTCGCGGAACAAGTCGGCATCGGAGAAGTGCATTCCGCGAAGAGCCCCGAAGACAAGGTCGTTCTCGTGCGCAAGGAGGCCGGTCGCGCGCCCACCCTATTTCTAGGCGATGGCATCAACGACGCTCCCGCAATGCAGGCCGCCACGGTCGGCGTGGCCTTCGGCGTCAAAAGCGATATCACTTCCGAGGCCGCCGACGCCGTGATTCTCGAAACCTCCCTCGGCCGCGTGGACGAGTTGATCCACATTGCGCGCCGCATGCGCTCGATCGCTCTTCAATCCGCGCTCGGCGGAATGTCGCTCAGCTTCATCGGCATGCTTTTCGCCGCCTTTGGCTATTTGCCGCCGATTGGCGGCGCCATTGCCCAGGAAATCATCGATCTTGTCGCCGTGCTCAACGCCGTGCGCGTGGCAGTTCCCGCGCGCTCACTCACCGACTTCTAGAGCGGTGTCGGCCGGAAGCCACCCTGTGACCACCGATACGCCGAAGCATGACCATGGTCACTGACTTGCCAGAGCGCAACGTCGTATACGGGGGCTGCGAAGGAAAGAGACTGAGGACGGAGGGAGCGGAACCGGCGGGAAATCGCAAGCCTGGCCGGAAGCTCCGCTCCGGCTGGCCGGGTGGTGGAGACGGTCGGCGGAGTAAGAGGCCGCCGCGGGGTCTCAAGCCTTCGCTCGGGACGCAGGGCTGGGCACCAAGCGTAGATGCGAGCGCCCAGGACTGGCGACGCACCGGCCCTTCGGCCGGATTTGCTGAGGCCCCAGCCGCCGCTCCCCGGAACAAGGAGGTGTGAAATGACAAACCTCATGCTTCGGGATCCCTTCTTTGAGGACCTGTTCGATTTCCGTCGTGATTTCGACAAGATCTTCAACCGGATCCTGACGGTAAGGCCGTGGGGGAAGGAAGAAGAGGTTACGCCGTGGACGGCGTTCAACTTTGCCCCTGCGGTTGAGGCCTATGTGGACAAAGAGGCCAAGAAGTACGTTTGCAAGGTGTCCCTGCCTGGAATCGAGCCGAAGGAAGTCCAAATCAACGTGCAGGGCAACATGCTGACCATCACCGGTGAGCGGAAGCTCACTCGCACGGCGAAGGAGCCGGAGCTCCACTATCAGGAGTTCACCTACGGGAAGTTCGAGAGAGCGTTGGAGCTCCCCGAGGGTCTGAACCTCGAAAAGATGAACGCCGAGTTCGTCAACGGCGTGCTGGAGATCACGGCGCCGGTCGCGGCAGCGGCACTGCCCCGCAAGATCGAAGTCAAAGCGGTGCAGGTTGTGGCGAAGGCAGCGTAAGAATGGTGCATTCGAAGGGCCCGGGCCAGTCGGTCCGGGCCTTTCTCATTTCAATGTCAACCTGTCCCCCCGCATCAAACGCATGAGGCCCGCGGCGCTCGCTGCCGCAACCAGGAAAAACGCTGTGCCCTTGCCTGCTCGCCCGAAGCACCATTCGCCAATCGAGAACAGCGTCGAGTAGACCAGCACGCATCCGAGCAACCAGCAAGTCAGGTTCTGCGCGAGATCGTGCGTCGCCGGAATGTCCTCCACGCGGAGTGCCACCGGTTTCCAGCCCGTCGCCTGCGGACGCACGCGCCGGTAGAATTCCTCGAGCGTCGCCTCCGCCTCCGGCCGCGTCAGCAGCGTCACGCAAACCCACGCCAGCGTCGTTACTCCCGTCGTTACCAGCGTCGTCTTCGCGAACACCACCGGGTCTGAGCCGCCAAACGGCTTCGGCCGCTCCACGAGCGCCCGCCACAACCCTTCCCAGCGCAACACCAGCGTCGCCCCCAGCGCCGCAATCATCGCGGAGATTTCGCTCCACGCGTTCACGCGCCACCAGTACCAGCGCAGCAGGTACACCCCGCCGGTCCCCGCGCCGATCTCCAGCACGATCTTCCACCCCTCCGCCACCGACCTTAGTTCCGCGGAGACCCACGCCGCCGCGACCACCAGCAGCAGCGTCACGCCCTGTGAGACCCGCACGTAGTGTTTTTCGCTGGCTCCCCGCCGCAGAAAGCGCCGGTAAAGGTCGGACACTAGGTATGAGCTGCCCCAGTTGAGCTGCGTTGCCACAGTGGACATGAACGCCGCCATGAATCCCGCCAGCAACACCCCGAGCAACGCGTGCGGTGTCTGCCGCGTGGCCACCAGCATGTAGCCTCTTTCCGGTTGCGCCAGACTGGGATAGAGCACCACCGCGACGAGCGCGGTGAGAATCCACGGCCAGGGACGCAGAGCGTAATGCGCCACGTTGAACCACAGCACCGATAACACTCCGTGCCGCTCGTCCCGCGCGCTGAAGATGCGCTGCGCCACGTAGCCTCCCCCGCCTGGCTCCGCCCCCGGATACCAGAAGGCCCACCACTGCACCGCCAGGTGCACCGCAAACGTCAGCACCGGAAGAGTCCACAGCGCCTCGGTCGTCAGGCCGCGCGAAAAGTCCGGCAGCATCGCCGTGATGTCGCTTGCTCCCGCGCCGGCGGCGGCCCGTCGCGCGGCAAGCTGCGCCAGAAGTTGCTGCATCCCTCCTGCGGCGTGCACCCCGTAATACGCCACCGCGATCACGATCCCCATTTTCAGCACGAATTGAAACAGGTCCGTCCACAGCACGCCCCACAGCCCGCCCAGTGAAACGTACAGCCCGGTGAACGGCATGAGGAAGAACACGCACAGCGCCAGCGCCTTCGCGTCGCTCACGCCCAGCGCCGTGCTGATGATGTTCACCATCGCTTTGGTCACCCAGCCGAGAATCAGGCAGTTCATCAGCAGGCCCAGATACAGCGCGCGGAATCCGCGCAGAAATGCCGCCGGCTTTCCCCCGTAGCGGAATTCCGCGAACTCCACGTCGGTCAGCAGGCCTGAGCGTCGCCACAGCCGCGCGAAGAGAAACACTGTCATCATTCCCGCCGGCAGCGAACTCCACCACAGCCAGTTCCCCGCAACGCCCTGCGTGTAAACCAGCCCGCTTACCGCCAGCGGCGTATCCGCCGCGAACGTCGTCGCCACCATCGACGTCCCCGCCAGCCACCAGCTCGCGTTCCGACCGGAAACGAAGTACTCCTCTGTGCTGCGGCTCGAGCGCCGGCGGAAATACAACCCCAAAGCAAGCGTGATCAGGAGATAGGCGGCGATCGCCGCCCAGTCGGAATAAGTCAGTTGCAAGCCAAGGAGCCTTTCACAGCAAGCGCCCGGAAGAGCTTCACTCTAGGGTTGCTGGCTGGCCTTTCGCGCCGGCTCGAATTCATCCCCTGCGTGCCAGCCCTGCAACTCCTTCGCCGACGCCGCCTTCCAACCCAGCGCGAATCCGAAGCGCGCCATTTTCGCGTCGCCCGTGAAATCCATCTCCGGACGGTACTCGTCGCTGGGCTGGTGGTAATGGTGCTCG
>DASPOW010000242.1:0-9473 GCA_035625855.1 Candidatus Methylomirabilota bacterium
GTCGCTGAGGTTGAGAAAGGAGAAGCCGGTTTCGCCGCCCATGCGCAGCACGGCCGACCCGATTTGCAATTCCGCCCTACCGTCGCGGTCGCTCCAGAGTTTGTCCCCGGTGGTCATGGGGCGATTGACTTCCGCACCCGCCCAATCGTCGGTACCCGCGGGGTTAAAGGAAACCTGGCCCTGGACAAAACTCAGACGCGCCACCCGGCTCGGCGGATCCTGGTCGTCCGCGAAGGCGCTTCGTGGAACGACCGCCAAAACAAACAGCGCTGCTGCAACAAGGCCCAAGCACTTTCGCCAGTTTGACCGCATGTTTTGTCTCTCCTGAAGTCCAACCGTATCAGAGCCCCCGGCCGCGAAAGATCGCACTCATCGCCGCCCGCACTTTTTCTTTAGAGTCTAGCACCCTAACGGAGCCCCACCGGATGCAAGCGACGATGAGACGCGAAAGAACCAAACCTGTGCCGTCGAACATGGTTATTAAACCCCTTGGAGCGTGAACAGTTGCGACTGGCTCGCAGGCGGGCATCAAGACAACCCTATTGAGCCGGCGCGACCGCCCGCGAGAAAGGATGAGTTAGCGACGCCCGCCGCGGCTGCCCCCGCCGTGGGAGGAGCTGCCGTGCGATGAGCCGTGAGAGCTTCCGCCCGAGGAGTGCGGTGCGGAGTAGCTCCGGGACGGGGCAGAGTAAGAGCGCGACGGCGGCGAATAGGACCGCGACGGAGCGGAGTAGGCGCGCGAAGGCGGCGAGTAAGAGCGGGGCGCCGCGCCGGAGGCGTAAGACGATCTTGAAGGAGGCGCGGCGTAACGCTGCGCCTGCCCGCTGGAGTAAGACCGGTTCTGGCCGCCATAGGAATTCCGCGAATCGTATGCGCGGCCGGATGAAGCCGGACGATCCATCGAGCGCGAGCCTGCCGCGCCGCGATCCTGGCTGAGCGACGAACGAGCACCGGATGCCGCGGCGGAGTTGCGAGCCCACGGCGGGCGAACCGCCTGGTTCGCGGAGCGTGCGGCATAAGACGGACGCTGGCCAGCAAGGGTGCGGCTCATCACCGCGCGATTCTGGATCGCGGAAGGCGGTACGGAGACGCGCCCGCGGGCCGCAGCTCCCATCACGCTGAAACGGTTCGGTCCCACTCCGGCAAGACTGGTGACGCGCGCTCCGCGCAGCATTTCGGAATTGACGCGCACGGAAGCGCGGCCAACCGATTCGCCATTGACAAAGGCGCGCTGGGAGACGGCGGTGACGGCGGCGGCGTTGCGCGCGTGCACGAAGTTGAAGGCGCCGACTCCCCGGTTCAGGACCCGCCCGTCGCGGATAAACGCGCCCGCGAAATTGATGCGGGCGAGAAACGCCGGGCTATGGCGGAACCACGGGAAAAACGGCTCGCGGAAGCCGAGCGGAAACCACGCGACCGGAGGACCAAATCCAAAACCGAACCCGAAACGCGGCCCGCCAAAGAAGCCGACCAAGGCCGGAGCGAAGATCGGCCGCGCAAAAAACGGCCCCGGGCACCAGCCCCACGCGCCGCCAATGAAAGCCCAGCGGCCATAGTGGAACGGCACAAAGCCCCACGAAGCGTCGTCCACCCAAGTCCAGCCCCACGGTGAAACCCAAACCCAATGGCCGTAGCGATAGGGAGCCCATCCCGCGTACACGCTCGGATACCAGACGGGGCCGTAGTCCGGGACATCCTGCCAGGAGCCATTCTGGTCGAGGTCTTCATAGCCGGGCGTTTCCGGGGAAACATAGCGCGCGGAAGCGGAGGTCTCCGCCCGGAGGTCGCGCTGGTTGGCCCAGCGGTCCAGATCGTCGGGCTCGGGGGCCTGGCCGCTCGTAAACTGAACCTGCTCGAGACCGCGGAAGTCGCCGCGCTCGCCGGCCGCCAACTTGTAGTCTTGCCCGCCGGCCATCACTTCGCCCTCGCCGCTGAAGCTGGCGATCGAGGTGGCATCGCCGTTCTCGTTCACGTCCACGCGGAAATCCCCGGCCTGGGTTACGGTGAAAACGAGATTCGGGGTGTCGAGCTCATAGACTTCGTCGCTTCCCAGCTCACGGACGCGGAAATTGACATGGCCTTCGGCCAGGCGGATCTGGACGGTGCGGTCGTCAAGGTTCAAAAAGGAAAGCGCGGTGCGCTCGCCCAAGTGAATCGTCGCGGCGCCGATTTCAAGTTCGGCGCGGGCGCCGGCGTCGGTCCAGATGCGATCGCCGACGGTCATCGGGCGGTTCAGAACCGCGTTGCCCCAATCGTCGGAGCCGTTGGGTTCGAAGGACACGGAGCCGCTCAGGAAGCTGATGCGGGCAACTCGCGACGGCGGATCAGGAACCTGGGCCTTCCCGGTTTCCTGCGGATTCGGCGTATCTTGCGGGTTGGGGGCCTCTTGAGCGCTTACAAGTCTTGGCAGCGCCACCAGGCCGGCTGCAAGGAAAAGCGCGGCAACCAGAAAAGGGCCACGGCGGATCTTCATGGTATCCCCTTGCTCGTGCGCAAAGCGCACCGACGGAAGCGACCCTGCTCCCGCTTACATAGAACCCCTCGGGGGCAAATAAGTTGCCATCCCCTCATTTACCACCTTTTCAGGCGAGAGCGGTAGGGCGAATCGATGGAAAGGGGTTCAGTGTTAGCCGAGGGACGTCTTGCCGAGGTCGGCAACGCGGCGCTCGAAAGTGACTTCGCAAGTGTCTTTGCCGCAGGGGTAAGTGAAGATCAGGCGGTGTCCGGGGGCGATCTTCGCGCGGGACTTTCTCTCCGGGGCCGTCAGGACGAGCCATTCGCCCTTGACGCGATAGTCGCCTTCCCAGCCGCGCAGCTCGAAGTGCCCGTCCTTCTTCAGGATCAGTGGCGCGCCGTCGCACGGCGCTATCCGGCCCTCAATCTTCATTTCTGTGCACTTATACCGGCCGGACACTTCGGTCTGGGCCGTGCCGGCCGGCGCAAAAACAAGGAGGACCAGGGCCCCAACAAAGAAACCTGCCAGATGGCTGAGCCGCGCCATACCTTGCCTCTCCCGTACGGGCTCCGCCCTCGGATGTCCGCCCGTCGGCAAAGGGAGGAGCAAAGAATGTTCCATTCCAAGTGTATGTCCAAGCCACAGATTCAGTTGGAGTTATGCAGCGCCAAGAATTTGATGACGCCGAGCCAGGTGCATTGCATTTCCGTTCTTTGACGCTGCAGGAAAATGGTTTGCCCGCCGCGCCCGCGCCAACTTCTTGCGCCCCGCGAGCAGCGGGGTCAGTCCGGCGGAAGCTGCGCGATGGCCTCGCCGTCCTTGCGGGGATCCGAGGCTCCGAAATTCACGCCGGTAGCGAAATCCCTGAGGACGGCCTGGCCCCCGCCCATCACGGAGGAAAAAGCGCCGCGCACATCGATTTTGTGGCCTTTGACGGCCAAGTCGCTGCGGACGCTCTGGGGAATGCGGCCCTCCATCGCGACATCGCAGCCGGTAAAGCCGGCCTTGGTGAAACGCGGTGCCTCGAGCGCGGCCTGGAGATTCATTTTGAAGTCCACCACATTGGCGACGAACTGCGCGTGGGCCTGGGACTGGTTCCATCCGCCCATGATGCCGAAGGCGATGCGCGTCTGGTCCTTCTGCATAAAGGCGGGAATAATCGTGTGCAAGGGCCGCTTGCGCCCGGCGAGGGCATTTGGCGTACCGGGGTCCAGGTTGAACAGCGCGCCGCGGTCGTGCAGCACAAAACCCGTTCCGGGAGCGACGATTCCGGAGCCGAATGATTCGTAGTTGCTCTGGATGAGGGACACCATGTTCCCCTCGCCGTCCACCACGCTCAGGTAGATGGTGTCTGCGCCGCCGGGCAGGTTGCCGCCGGCAACGTCGCAATTGGCGTGTTCCGGGTCAATTTCTTTGGCCCGTTCCGCCGCATGTTCCTTGGAAAGCAGAGCCGCAACAGGAAGCTTCTGTCCCCGCGGGTCGCCGATGTAGCGCTTCAAGTCGGCGTAGGCGAGCTTTTTCGCCTCGATGAAGGCGTGCAGAGAGCGCACCGAGTTGTGCCCGTACTCGCCTAACGGAAACGTTTCCAGGATATTCAGCATTTCGAGCGCGGCCAGTCCCTGGCCGTTGGGCGGCATTTCGTAAACGGTCCAGCCGCGATAAGTCGTGGAAATCGGATCGACCCATTCGCCCGAGTAGCCGGCGAGATCCTGTTCGGTCATCGTTCCGCCGTGGGCCTTCATGACCTCGAGAATCTTGCGTGCGATTTCGCCTTTGTAAAACGCGTCCCTCCCATGGGCGGCAATCTGGCGCAGCGACCAAGCCAGATCCGGGTTCTTGAAGACCTCTCCCACCCGCGGCGCGCGGTCCTGCAGCAGGTAGGCGCCGGCCGCCCCCTGATCCGCGCGCAGCAAGTCCACCTGCGTCGCCCACAGGCCGCCGACCATCTCGGTGACCGGGAACCCTTCCTCCGCAGCGTGGATCGCAGGAGCGAGCAATTCCGCCAGCTTCTTTCGTGCGAACTTGTCCGCCAACCTCTGCCAGCCGTCCACGGCGCCCGGAACGGTGATGGCGTGCACTCCGCGCAAAGGCATCTCCTTCAGGCCTTGCTTGCGCAACAGCTCGATGGAGAGTCCCTTGGGCGCCCAGCCGCTGGCGTTCAATCCGTAGAGCTTGTTTGCCTTTGCGTCGTAGACGATGGCGAACAAATCGCCTCCGATGCCGTTGGACATCGGCGCGACCACGCCCATCACCGCGTTCGCGGCAATGGCCGCGTCCACGGCGTTGCCGCCGCGCTCAAGCACGCGCACGCCGGCCTGCGCCGCCAGGGGAGATTCGGCCGCGACGATTCCATGCTTCGAGATCACCATGGAGCGGCCTTGCCAGCGTTCCTGTGCTTCGATGTTCATCGCGCAGATGATCCCCGCGAGACACAAAATGACGATGCCCGGCAGCGGTTGCCGCATTTTATCGGACTCCTCCCAATCGGCGCCGCTCCTTGCCAGCCCACGCCGTCACGGCTGCGGGGAATGTAGCGCGGGCTTTCGCGCGGCGCAAGCCCGGGCGCCCGCTCAATTGGCAACGCGCCAGTGAATCTCTACAATGGACCGAGACGCGCAGCTTTGTGCGCGGAATCAAGCTCCAGGGGGAATTCTTGGCCGTGCCGAAAGCGAAGCCCGCGGCGGTTCCACTGTCCTCGCGGCACCCCCTCGATTCGGAGATCGACGCGCTGCTGCGCGGGCGCCACGCCGACCCTTTTGCGCTCCTCGGCCCGCACGCCGTATCTCAGCCCGGGAAGGGCCGCGTGGTGCGCTTCTTCATCCCCTGGGCCGAGTCCGCCGGCATCCTCCTGGCAGGCAGCAGCCGACCCATCGAAGCGCGGCGGCTTCGCGCGGAGGGCTTCTTCGAAGCGTTCCTCCCGGAAGGTTCGGCGGAGGTTTTTCGTCCCGGCTCCTACCGCATCCTCTATCGCGCGGACTTCGGAGAGGAATTCAGGATCCAGGATCCCTACGCCTTTCCTTTTCTGCTCTCTGATCTCGACCTGCACCTGATGGGCGAGGGAAAGCACTACGACACTTACAAAAAACTCGGCGCGCACATGCGCAGCGTCGAGGGCGTCCGCGGCGTGCACTTCGCCGTGTGGGCTCCCGGCGCGAGACGCGTCAGCGTGGTCGGCGACTTCGACCGCTGGGACGGCCGCGTGCACCCCATGCGCCCGCGCGGATCGTCGGGGATTTGGGAGCTTTTCGTTCCCGAGCTAGAAGAGGGCGCGATTTACAAATACGAAATCGTCGGCCCCAACGATCGCGTGCTCCCACTCAAAGCCGACCCCTACGCCTTCCGCGCCGAATTGCGGCCCGCCACCGGGTCGATCGTCACGCGGCTGGACACGCACGCGTGGCAGGACTCGGAGTGGATGGCCAGGCGCGCGGCGCAGGACTGGCTCGCCTCACCCATCGCGATTTATGAGGTCCATCTCGGCGGCTGGCGGCGCAGGCCGGAAGAAAACCGGCGGTGGCTGACCTACCTGGAGCTTGCGGACGAGTTGATTCCGTACGTCAAAGAGATGGGCTACACGCACATCGAACTGCTGCCCGTCATGGAGCATCCCTACGACGGCTCCTGGGGCTACCAAACGCTGGGGTACTTCGCCGCGACCGGGCGCTACGGAACGCCCGCGCAGTTCATGGAGTTCGTGGACCGCTGCCACGGCGCGGGCATCGGCGTGATTCTGGACTGGACACCGGCGCATTTTCCCCGGGACGCGCACGGGCTGGCGGAATTCGACGGCACGCATCTCTACGAACACGCCGACCCGCGCCAGGGCGCGCACCCGGACTGGGGCACGCTCATCTTCAACTACTCGCGCAACGAGGTGCAGAACTACCTCATCTCGAACGCGCTTTTCTGGCTCGACAAGTTTCATCTCGACGGCCTGCGCGTGGACGCCGTGGCTTCGATGCTCTACCTGGACTATTCCCGCAAAGCCGGCGAGTGGGTGCCCAACGAGTTCGGCGGCCGTGAGAATCTGGCGGCCATCGCCTTCCTGAAGCGCCTGAACGAAGTGGTGCACGGCCGGTTCAAGGGAGTGCTCACCATCGCGGAGGAGTCAACCTCGTGGCCCGGCGTTTCGCGGCCCACTTACCTGGGCGGGCTGGGCTTCAGCTTGAAATGGAACATGGGCTGGATGAACGACACGCTCAAGTATTTCTCTTCCGACCCCGTTTACCGGAAGTACGAACACAACAAACTGACCTTTTCCATGCTGTACGCCTTCAGCGAGAATTTCGTCCTGCCGTTCTCCCACGATGAGGTCGTCCATGGCAAAGCGTCGCTGCTTCACAAGATGCCCGGCGACATGTGGCAGCAGTTCGCCAACTTGCGCCTGCTCTACGCGTGGCAATACGGCCACCCGGGAAAGAAGCTGCTTTTCATGGGCTCGGAGTTTGCCCAGCGCGCGGAGTTCAACGACGCGGTGAGCCTGGACTGGCACCTGGCGCAGTACGATTCCCACCGCGGCGTGCAGAGGCTGGTGGCCGATCTCAACCGTCTTTACGGGGCGGACCCGGCGCTGCACCAGGTGGAATTCGATTGGACGGGGTTTCAGTGGATTGACTGCAACGACGCGGACAACAGCGTGCTTTCGTTTATCCGGCGTGGACGCGACCCCAGGGACATGCTCGTCGCAGTCTTCAATTTCACTCCGGTGGTGCGCGAAAACTACCGCATCGGCGTTCCCGCGCCGGGATTCTACGAGGAAGTTCTCAACACGGACTCCGCCGGCTACGGCGGCTCAAACGCCGGCAATCTCGGCGGCCTCGCCGCGCAGGACGAACCTTATCTGAATTTTCCTTGCTCGCTGCGCCTGACGCTTCCGCCTCTAGCGGCGCTCTTTCTGAAGCTCAAGCGGTAATCCGGGTTCACGGCTGAACGAGGGAAGCAGACCCGCTGCTTCCCTCGGTTCGCGCAGCCACGACGGGACTAGGGTTTCTTCGGCGCTTCCTTCTTCGCAGCGGGCTTGGCCGCGGGTTTCGGCTTGGGGGCCCAGAACTCCGGGTCGGCGTCAATCCAGTCCTTGGAGACGTAGCTAATCGCCGGCTTGAAAGCGAAGATGTTGGTTTCGGCGCTTTCAACGCCCTGGCCCTGGAACTCCAACTGTTTCCTCCGGCCCTCTTCCCCCATCGCCTCCTGGTAGGCCTTGCCGTGAAGCGCCGCGGCCTCATCCATTTCTTTCAGCGACTTCATGGGAACAATGATCAGGTAGTGGCCCGGCGACCCGCCGGCAACCAACTGATACACGGCATAGTGATCGTTCACACCGGCTTTTTCATGCGCGGCCTTGACCATTCTGCGTATTTCGGAGAAGTGGTCGCCGTGCCCGGGCTTTACGACGACGGAGGTGATGACGAAGTAGCGCATGGTGGCAATCGGTACGGCTGCCTGGTGGCTCAGCTCCGGCAGGTAGCGAAACACACCCAGGCGCGATTCGCGGAGAAACTCGTTGTCCTTATCGGTGAGGGCGTCCACCTTGGCGCTGAACGCCGCGTCCTTGTCCAGATTCTGCTGGTCCTTCTCCCAGTCAGCCAGGGACGGGTAACCGCTGAAGAACAGAGCCCGCGGCTCGCCCGTGAGGGCACTCGTTCCGAGGTAGTTGACCGCCCATTTCGCGTCGGCGTAGGTCTTCGCCCAGCTCCTCTCGTACTTCTCGTGCGCGGGCTCTTTCCCAGCCTTGGCCAGCTCACGCGTAATCACCAGAATCGGAGGCGGCCCCATCTCCGATTGCTGCTGGGCTTCCGCTACGGCCGCCGCACACAAAGAAAGGCCCAACGCTGCCGGAATCATACATCTCCAATTCATATCGTCTTCCTCCTTGCTTGACTTGGAACTTGGGCCTGCCCCTCCCCGGCTTCGCACGCCGAGGAGAGGCTCGCAAATGGCTTGAAGCTATTTGTAGGTTACGGTATTCACGCGAGCCAGAAAGTCGCGATGCCCTTTGCCTTCGATCAGCCCCTGGAATCCGGCGATTCCGGCGGGGTTGCTCCTGCCCATTTCTTCAATCGCCGCGTTGAACTTGTCGAGCCCTTCCGGCCCGTTGGTGATGATGACGATCCAGAACGTCCCGGGATCCTCGGTGTGAATCGTCTCCTCATCGACGCTGTAGAAATGAAGCGCGCCGTCCGCGAGCAGTTTCTCGAGCGAGGCCACGAGCGTAGACTTCATGATTTTACCGTCGGGATCGCTTGAGCCCGGACGGCGGTTCCAGCGGCCCACGCGGAGGTAGCCGTTCTTGAAGGTTCCCGGGTGGTAGTTGTAATCGCGGCTCTGGAGAATGAAATCCCAGTGCTTCGAAGCGCCCAGCACGGCGTCCGTCGCGCCGGGCGTCGCCCGCAGCGCCTCGAGCGTCTTCATCAGCGCTGCCATAGACCGCGCGGAAAACCAGCTTCCGTGCGTCGGCTCGCCTTCCTGGTGCGTCAAGGTGGTAAAACTTCCCCAAGACGAAATCGTGCCCTCGTTCAGCGTTTTGCCCAGCAATTCGTTGTCGGCGTCGTCAATCTTCTGATAGGCAGCCCACATGCCCCGCGGCACCGTCCATTCCGAAACGTAGGTGTATATCACGGGCTTTTCGGCCCCCGAGCTTTGGCCCAGCGCCAGACTTGCCAGTCCGGCGGCTCCCAGAAGACACAAAACTACGCCCATACCGATGATTCTGTTCCTCATCTTGCTTCGGTTCACCTTTGCCCGCTCGCGCGGGCCCTTTCAATTTTCCCGGAGTGACCTGCGGTTCAGACGCCTCAGAAGGGGTTGGACCGCGCGAACACTAACTCTGCCGCTCTTCTCTGTCAAGCACTCCTGAAGAACAGCGCAGCAGCCCTGGTCCATGCCGGACGCTTCCTTCGCTCATTCCACCGCCTTGGTCAGCGGCTGGCCCTTTTCCACCACGAACGTCACCACCATGCGCACACCCGCCATGCCCTGGTTCTCCGCCCAGTGCACCGTCCCCGCCGGCACGACGAAGCTT
>DASPOW010000243.1:0-2144 GCA_035625855.1 Candidatus Methylomirabilota bacterium
AGCCGGCAAAGCCGGCGAACGCCGTACCCAGCCCGAACGTAAGCCGCGCGGTCTTCTCATCATCCACCCCCACGACCCGCGCCGCATACGGATTCTGGATCAGTGCGCGCACCGAGCGTCCGAACCATGTGTAGTTCAGGACAATCTCCAGCACTGCCAGGCTCACCGCAGCCGCCGCGAAGACAATCAGCGAGAGCTCCGGAATGGAAATCTCGCCGTAGCGCAGGACCTTGAACGTCCGCGGCGTGAGAATCGAGCGGTCCATCGTGCCCCAGACCTTGTAGCCGACGTTCTGCAGTACCAGCCAGAAACCGAACATCAGCAGCAAAGACGCCAGCGTCGGCGTGTCCGATTTGGGCAGCCAGCGTATGAGCACCCAGTGCACGACCATGCCGAACAGAAAGAACACCGGCAGCGCCAGCCCCGCCCCGAAAATGGGGTCGATGTGGAAGCGCTCGAACATCTCGTACGCGAAGTACGCTCCGAGCATCAGGAATCCGGCGTGCGCCAGGTTGACGATCTTCATCACGCCGTAAATCACCGTCATCCCCACGGACATCGCCGCGTAGATGCCCGCGAGCAACAACGCAGAGATGACCAGGTTCAAGTAATCAACGGCCGTCATGGACCGCAGCTCAGTTAGGGGTTAGGCGCAATCGGCTTGCCCGTCGCTGCATCCTTGGGGAAAACGATCTCGACCTTGTTGCCCGGCTGGTTCTGCACAATGACGAAGGGATAGGCGCACTGCCCGTTGGGCCCGAAATCCAGCTTGCCGCCCGGCAGAACCGACCCCTTCAGCTCCGCCTTGGCAAGCGCATCGCGAATGGCCTTCTTGTCGGTGCTGCCCGCTTTTTCGATGGCCTGCGCCAGAATGCGCATCCCGTCATAGGCCGGCGCCGCATACCAGGAATCCGGGGGATGCCCGGTGAACGCTTTGTAGTCCTCAATAAACTGCTTGACCTGCGGATACGGAAGCTTGTCCGACCACCAGATTCCCGCGAGGATGTAGTTCACTCCGTCGCCTAGGGCTTTGCGGGCGTCGGCTTCAGGCCCTCGCGCGCCGTAACTCACGATCTGGTGGTGCATGCCGCTCTGCAGATACTGACGGTGCATGGTGATGTAGTCTTGAAGGTGCGCGTCGGAAAGAAAGATATCAGCCTTGGCCAGCTTGACTTTCAATAGCAGCGCGGAAAAGTCGGTGCCGCCCAATTCGAATTTCTCGTTGAAAACCACCGTGAAGTACCCGGAATGCTTGGCGATCCAGCCCTGCACTCCGTTCACGTAGTCGACGCCGTGGTCGGTGTTCTCCACCACGAGAGCAATCTTCAGGCCCTTTTTCAGATTGCCCGCGTCCGCAAGGCTGCCCAGGAATTCCATTGTCGTCGTGCCGATGAGCGCCACCGGACTGAGCGAACCGAACGCGTACTTGTACCCATGAGAGAAAATGGACGTCGCGCCTGCCCCCGTCGTAATCCAGGGAGTCTGGTAGCGGTCCGCCATGACGGACTCCGCCTCCCCGAGCGCCGTCGAGTAACCGCCCAGGATCGCGGTCACGTTGTCGGAACTCATGGCCCGCTCCGCGAGTCCCGCTGACTTGGCCTGGTCCGACGCGTCGTCGTAGAAAACTTCCTGGATCGGCATCTTCTTGCCCTTGATGGAGAGACCGCCGCGGTCGTTAATCTGCTTGATGGCCAGTTCGATTCCTTCTTTTTGATACTGACCGGGTTTGGCCTCGCGCCCCGTGATGGGCATGACTACGCCGATTTTGATCGTGCCGGCGTTCTGCGCAGCGGCCGGACGCGTTCCGGCCAGGCCCGCAATCAACGCCAGCGACGCGACATTCGCAGCCGCAAACACCCCGGCGACCTTCCACCTTCCGCCTGTTCGCTTCATAACGACCTCCATCGGTCCACGAAGACCGATCCCGTCCCCCTGGCACGGGGAATCTGGCACATTCCGCCCTCGCTGTCGAGTGCGGAGTTGGCCGATATCTTGCGCAAGCAGGTTCGCCGAACAGCAGCGCGGCGGAGAGCGTACGACTATTCGGCGCGCAAGGCGACCGCGGGATCGACGCGGGCTGCGCGCACAGCCGGCACCCAGCAAGCCGCCAGCGCAACGCAACCCAGCACCGCAACCGCCGCAGC
>DASPOW010000244.1:0-2569 GCA_035625855.1 Candidatus Methylomirabilota bacterium
ATCATCATGGTGCACGGGGACGACCAGGGGCTGGTGCTGCCGCCGAAGCTGGCGCCTTACCAGGCGGTCATCGTGCCGATTTTCAAGAGCGACGCGGAGAAGAGCGCGGTGATGGAAGCGGCGCGAGGAGCCATGGCGGCGCTGGGGAAGGCGGGGATTCGCGCGAAGCTCGACGAACGGGAAGGTGCGAGCCCGGGGTGGAAGTTCAACGACTGGGAGATGCGCGGCGTGCCGGTGCGAATCGAGCTGGGGCCGAAGGACGTGGCGAAGCAGGCGGCGGTGCTGGCGCGGCGGGACCGTCCAGGGAAGGAAGGGAAGACGAACGTGGCGCTCGCGGAGATCGGGGCGGGCGTGACGCGGCTGCTTGAGGAGATACAGAAGGCGCTGCAGGAGCGGGCGCTGGCGTTCCGCATGGCGAACACGCGGGTGACGAAGAATTACGAAGAGTTCAAGGACGCGGTGGAGAAGGGATTCGCCTGGGCGTTCTGGTGCGGGAGCGCGGAATGCGAGGCGAAGATCAAGGAAGAGACGCGGGCCACGATGCGGTGCATACCGCTCGACCCGGCAAGCGCGGCGCCGAAGGGCGAGGCGGCGGGGAACGGAACGTGCGCGTACTGCGGGAAGCCGGCGACGGAGCGGGCGATTTTCGGGCGGGCGTACTGATTGGGGCGGAGCCGGGCCGGCGCGGCGTTGCGGGCGGGCCTGGCCGACCGGCCCTTTCCTTTCCCGATACAGCGGCGCGCCGGCTGGCTCGACATGGGTTTGCGGGGGTGCTACGTTCAAAACGAAGGCACCTACCATGCTCCCGGGAACCGCTCATCCGCAGACGAGCCGCAGATTCGCGCAAAAAGGCGAGGGCCGCGGCAAAGCCGTTTTCTGGACGCTTCTGTTCCTGACCGTGATTTTTGTGGCCTACAAGACCGTACCCTGGTACGTGAAGAACTTCGAGCTGCAGGAAAAGATGCAGGAGACGGCGCGGTTCGCATCGGCGTTTCACAAGCCGGAAGAGGAGCTGCGGGACACGATTTTCAAGGAAGTGCAGGACCTGGAGCTTCCGGCAAAGCGCGAAGACATCAAGGTGGAGTACAGCGGGCGGACGGTGCGCATCAGCGTGGACTACGTGGTGCCGGTGGACTTCCTGATTTTTCAGCACGACATGCATTTCACGCCATCGAGTGAGAATCGCTCGCTCATCTAAGCGGGAGCGGCGAGGTTTGCCCGGCGGGGCAGCAGGGAAGCGGGCGCGGGCAACCATCGTCGCGGCTTTGCGTCTATCTTCCTAGGAGCGGTTGCGAGAGAATAGTCAAGCGGCGCGTGGAGCGCGTATTGCGTCTTCGTCTGCAAAGAGGTTTTTGGACTTCCGCATTTGGGCTGGGCCTTCTCGGCTTCTTTCTGATCCTCTTCCTTGCCGGCGCGAGCACCTTCGCGTTTTTCTCCGTGAAGTATTCGCGGATGATCGACGAGAGGATGTCCGGCGGCATCCTGGTGAACAGCACGCAGATTTTTTCTTCGCCGATGCGGATTACGGCGGGCGAGGCGATGTCACTCGAGGAGCTTTCGGCCTACCTGCAGCGCGCCGGCTACCGCGCGCAGAACACGGACGGCATCGGGCAATACACCATCCAGGGCAGCGAGATTGATGTTCGCCCGGCGGAGCTTTCCTACTTCCGCGGGAAGAACGCCCTTTCAGTGCGGTTCGCGGGGAAGAAAATCCAATCCGTCCGGGCGCTGGGGGGAGGCGAAATCGGCACGGCGGAAATCGAGCCGGAGCTGATCACCAACCTCTTCGACAGCTCGCGCGAGAAACGCCGGATGGTGCATTACGACGACCTGCCGAAGATACTGGTGGAAGCGATTCTCTCCGCGGAGGACAAGCGGTTTTTCGAGCATCCGGGCTTCGACCCGGTGCGGATCATCGGGGCTGCCTGGGCGGACCTGCGGCACACGTCGCATTTGCAGGGAGCGAGCACGCTGACGATGCAGGTGGCGCGGAGCTTCTTCTTTTCGACGGAACGCACCTGGAAGCGGAAGTTCGCGGAAACGATGGTGGCGCTGAAGCTGGAACAGCGGCTGTCGAAGAAGCAGATTTTCGAGCTGTACGTGAACGAAGTGTATCTGGGCAACCGCGGAAGCTTCGCGATTCACGGGTTCGGCGAGGCGAGCGTGGCCTATTTCGGGAAGGACGTGCGGGAACTGACGTTGCCGGAGACGGCGTTCCTGGCGGGGATCATTCGTGCGCCGAACTACTACTCTTCATCGGACCGGCGGCCGGAGCGCGCGGCGCAGGCGCGGGACCGCGTGCTGACGCAAATGGAGGAGAACAAGTTCATCACGGACGCGGAGATGCAGGCGGCGCGGAAGGCTCCTCTGAAGATCGTGCGCAGCTCGATTGTGGGCAGCGACGCTCCGTATTTCGTGGACATGGTGAAGGATCACCTGCTCGAGAAGTATTCGGAGAACGAACTGCTGTCCGAGAACTTCCGGGTGTACAGCACGCTCGACCCGGCGCTGCAGCGAGCGGCCGGGCTGGCGGTGGAAGCGGGAATGAAGAACGTGGACGCGATGGTGG
>DASPOW010000245.1:0-2309 GCA_035625855.1 Candidatus Methylomirabilota bacterium
ATTCGCCACGTTTTTCACGAACAGGCCCAGGCGCTCGAAGAACGCGGCGTGGACCTTTTCTGCCTCGAAACCTTTTCCGACATTGACGAGCTGCTGCTTGCGATTGACGCTGTGCGTTCTTTCTCAAGCCTGCCTATCATCGCGCAGCTGACGTACTCCGAAGAGGGCACCACTCACGGGGACGTCAGGCCCGCGGCGGCGGCCGCGCGCCTCAGAGACAAGAACATCCAGGTCGTCGGCGCCAATTGCGCCCTGGGCCCGCAGTCGCTGCTTCCGATTCTCCAGGAGCTCACCGCCGTCAACGGCCTGCAAGTCAGCGGCATGCCCAACGCGGGATTCCCCCGGCGCGAAGGCGACCGCATCGTCTACCCGAAATCCTCGCCGGAGTATTTCGCCCAGTTTGCCCGCGAAGCCGCCGAAGCCGGCGTGCGCATCCTCGGCGGCTGCTGCGGCACAACGCCGGAGCACATCCGCGCCATGGCCGAGGCGGTGCGCTCTCTTCATCCTGTCGCGCATCACGCCAAAGCTCCGGCCGTAGTCGTTGAGGAGAAAGCCGCGGCGCGCGTCGCCCGCCGCGAGCCGGAAAGCAGGCTCTGGAAGAAGCTTCGCTCCGGCGAGTTCGCCCTCAGCGTCGAGATCGATCCGCCCAAGGGCATTTCCCTCGACCGCATCTTCGAGCAGGTGGACAAGATCATGGCCTCCGCCCGCGTGGATGCCATCGACATCAACAGCGGCACGATGGCTCGCGTCGGCATGGACGCGCTGATGACCGCCGCCGCACTTGAAGCCCGCGGCATCGAGACGATTCCGCACCTCACCACGCGGGATTTCAACATCATCGGCCTGCAGGCCATTCTCCTTGGGGCGTGGACCGTGGGCGGCGTCCGCAACGTCCTGGCCATCACCGGTGATCCGCCTTCGGTCGGCGATTACCCGGAAACCAGCGGCGTCTATGAAGTGGATTCGGTCGGTCTCGTCGGCGTGCTGAGCCGCCTTAATCAGGGCAAGGATTGGGCCGGCAAAACGCTAGGTGGCGCGACGAACTTCACCATCGGCGTCGCGCTCAACCCCGTTGCCGACGACCTGGACCAGGAAATCGCGCGCTTCCGCGCCAAAATCGAGGCCGGGGCGCACTTCGCCATGACCCAGCCGGTTTTCGATCCTGCGCATTGGCACACGTTCGTGAAGCGGTTCGGCGGAAAGCCGCCGATTCCCGTGCTGGTGGGCCTCTGGCCGCTTACCAGCTACAAGCAGGCTCTGCGCCTCAACAACGAAGTGCCCGGCATCGTCATTCCCGAGTCGGTCTTGAAATCTCTTGAGGCAGCGGGCGTGAACGCCCGCGATCGCGGATTCCAGATTGCGCGAGAGATGCTTGCCTGGGCGCGCAGCGAACTTTCCGGGGCCTACCTCATCCCGCCCTTCAAGCGCTACGAAGAGATTCTGGAGATCTTCTAGTCACAGCCGGCCGCGCCATGCGCGCCATGATTCGAAGACGCTGAGGACACCCCTACACTCCTGGAGCGAGCCGCGCTCGAGAAACGGCGCCGGAACGGAACAAAAGCTCGAGAAAAGCGCGGGGTGCGCGGAGGCACCGTTGGGAATTGCCTTGCGCGGCAAATCGGGCGGGAAGCGGGTGGTCAGGTCTCAGCGCTGGCTGCGTCTTGGGTCTTTTCGATAAGAAAGTCGCCGAGTGCCAGCGCGTCCATGCGCGTGCGCAGAAAGCAGTCCACGGCTTCCTCGGGGCGGCAAACAATCGGCTCGTTGTCATTGAACGAGGTGTTCAGCACCAGCGGCACTCCCGTCAAATCGCCGAACGCTCGAATCAGCTTCCAGTAGCGCGGGTTCGCCTCGTGCGTGACGGTCTGCAGGCGGCCGGTGCCGTCCACGTGCGTCGGCGCAGGAATCTTGGCGCGCCTTTCGGGCCGCACGGAGTACGCGAGGGTCATAAATGGCGAAGGGTGGGATTTCTCGAACCATTCGCCGGCGGTCTCGGCCAGGATGGAAGGAGCGAAAGGCCGGAAAATCTCCCGATGCTTGATCCGCTGGTTGAGGATCTCCTTCATGTTCTGGCGGCGCGGGTCGGCCACGATGCTGCGGTTGCCGAGCGCGCGAGGGCCCCACTCTGCGCGGCCCTGATACCAGCCGAGGATTTTTCCCTCCGCTACGAGCTGCGCGGCTCGGCGCGCGAGTTCGTCTTCGCCGAGCTCCGCCACCCGATAGCCGCCGCGTGCGAGGCCGCTCTGCTCCATGGCCGTGCGCACCTGCTCCTTCGAATACTCCGGCCCCCAATACGCATGGTCCATGACGAA
>DASPOW010000246.1:0-9682 GCA_035625855.1 Candidatus Methylomirabilota bacterium
ATTCCGAAGCTTGTAGAGCTGCAACGCGTGGACCTGCGCCTAGCCGCGCTGCGGACCGAACTGGACGGTCTGCCCAGGCGCTTGCGCGATGCCGACGCCAGGTTCAATCTGGCGCAAAAGGAATTGGCCGCTGCAAAGGAAGCGCTGGCTGCGAGCCTCAAGCAGCGCAAGACGTTTGAACTCGATGCTGAACAGTGGAAGGAACGCGCCCGCAAGTACCGCGATCAGAGCAGCGCCGTAAAAACCAACGAGGCCTACAAGGCCCTGCTCCACGAAATTGCCGCAGCCGAAGCCGAAGTCGCCAAAGCGGAAGACCGGGTACTGGAGCATCTCATGGCGGCAGAGGCGATCGACCGGCGGGTCAAAAACGCAGATGCGGCGCTCGCTGAAGCGCGAATAGTCGTCGAAGCCGACAGGAAAGAGATCGAAGCAGAGATGGCCGTGCGCAAGAAAGATCTCGAAGCGGCGAGTGCCGAACGCGACGCCGACATGGCTCCGATCCCTGAGGAACTGCGAGAACATTACTCGCGCGTGGCCAAGCGCCACAACGGGCAGGCACTCGCCGAAGCGCGCAAAGAGCAGTGTCTCGGGTGCGGGATGCGTGTTCTCCCGCACGTCTATCAGGAACTCCGCAGCGTGGACAGCGAGACGCTCTTCCACTGTGAAACGTGCGGCCGCATCCTTTACGTCGTCGAGCCCGCTCCCGCGGCCCAAGCCAGTGCCGCCTCGGCCGCGGAAACCGGCAAATGAGCGGCCGCCGAGTCTCCCCCAGGCCTGTTTCCAAAGCGCGTCTGTTCGATGAACCTGCGCACGGTGAAACGGCGCGTCCTGCGGCCTATACCTTCCAGATGGACGGTGCCGCGCGCGGCAACCCCGGCCCGGCTTCTTACGGCGTCGTCGTCCGGGATCCCGGCGGCGCGGTTGTCGACCGCTTGAAAAAGGCCATCGGTCGCGCGACGAATAACGTCGCGGAGTACTATGCGCTCATTGCGGTCCTGGACTACGCGCAGTCGCACAACGTTCGCGACTTGCGCGTGGAGAGCGACTCCGAGCTTCTCGTGCGGCAGCTGCTGGGCAGGTACAAGGTCAAGAGCGCGGAACTTCGACCGCTCTTCGAGCGCGCCAAAAAGATGTCCAGCGGGTTTGCGTCTTTCCGGATCGAACACGTCCGCCGCGAGCACAACCGCGAAGCCGACGCCCTGGCCAATGCCGCACTCGACGATGCTTCCGGGGGAGCGCGGCAGCCAAACTACTTCGAGGGAGAGCTTCTAAGCAGCGGGGATCTTTCTAGCGAACAGCACTACAAAAAACAGCCCGCATCCCGGCGCTTTCGGGCGGTCGTAAGGGCCGGCGTCCTTCATCCCTCGACCCCGCTCGACCTCCCCGACGGCACCGAGGTCGAGGTCCACGTCCTTGCCCGCCCGAAACCTCGCTGAGAAGCTTTCCTACTTCAGGACATAGGAGCGATAAAGCGTATCTCGCTGTGCCGGAATGAAGCCCGCGTCGGAGATAACGCGGCGCAGTTCGCTCTCGTTGGTGCGGTTTCTCACGCCCGCCGCAAACACCACGTTCTCCTCGATCAGGATGCTGCCCACGTCATCGGCGCCGAACTGCAGCCCCACCTGGCACACTTTGATTCCGGGCGTCAGCCAGCTCGACTGGATGTGGTCCACGTTGTCCAGGTAAAGGCGGCTCACCGCCAGCGTCTTCAGGTAATCCACGGCCGTCGTCTCCTGCACCCGCTTGCCCAGTGCCGTATTCTCCGCGGCGAACATCCACGGAATGAATGCCGTGAAGCCGCCCGTGTCCTCCTGAATCCTCCGGATGCGTTCCAGGTGGTTCACGCGGTGGCGCAGCTCCTCTCCGCAGCCGAACATCATCGTGGCCGTCGTGCGCAGTCCCAGCCCATGCGCGGTGCGGTGAACCATCTCCCATTCGTCGCTCGTGCACTTCAAGCGCGCGATTCTGGCGCGCACTTCGTCGTCGAGAATCTCCGCGCCGCCGCCCGGAATCGATCCCAGCCCCGCGTCCTTCAGCCTGGCTATGGTGTCGCGCACCGGAATCTCGGAAACTTCCGCCATGCACAGGATCTCCGGCGCAGAGAAACAGTGCAGGTGCACCTGCGGGTATCGTTGTTTCAACGAACTGAGAAGATTCTCGTAGTATCCGATCTGCAGGTCCGGATGAAGGCCGCCCTGCAGCAGCACCCCGTTGCCGCCCAGCGCCAGCATCTCTTCCACCTTCTGATAAATCGTTTCGAACGGCAGGATGTAACCGTCTTTCGCCCCAATCGGCCGGTAGAACGCGCAGAACGAGCAGTACTCCGTGCAGAAGTTCGTGTAGTTGATGTTGCGGTCGATCTGGTAGGTCACCACCCGCGGATCGTTCTTCTTCATGCGCGCCTGGTGCGCGGCCATCCCGATACCCACCAGGTCGTCGGACTCCAGCATCTCGAGTGCCTGTTGTTTCGTCAGCGGCAAAGTGCTCCCCGTCCTACCCGCGCGCCGCGGCTGGCGCGGCTTCGGCCTTCACTCCCGCCCCCACCCAACGGAGGGCCCGGGCGCCGGCGATAAGCCCCTGCTCTGCGGCAAGCTGGAAATACAACTCGAGCCCGCTGCGGCTCGCCCCGCTGAGCGCATAGTCAATATTCTCGCGCAAGTATGTCTCGAGCACAGCCGCAGGCAAGCCCAGCTTGGGGCTTTCTGAAGCGCAGATCTCCTCGATGTGCAGGAAGCCGTACTCCGCCGAAGCCAGAAAATCTGCGGCCACCCGCGGCGTCAGCTTCTCCGGCCAGCCTGCCCAAACCGCCAGCACGGCCGGCAGGTTTGTCAGCCTGTTCCATTCCTCCACGACGTCGTACACGTGCAGTGTTCCCGCGCCGGAGACTCCCGCGGCCGCGCCGTCGCAGATCTGTTCCCCGGACGGTCCGGTTCTCGAGCGGCCCTCGATCCCGATGGCCAAGCGAAGCGCGGGATCTCCAATGACCAGCGCCGCGTCCGCCCTCTCCAGCATCTCCCCGAGGTCCGGCGTCGCCTCGAGGTATTCCGGCGCGGTGTTCCAGTGCCGCTGGCAGAGAATCTTGACCAGCGCCTGCGTGCTCCGCGAGCTTGCGTCCAGGGCAACGCGCCGGGCCTCCCCCATCGGTTTCTTCGCGATGAGCAGCAGGCTGCGCACGCGCTGTTTCGAAGCAATTGCCAGTTCCGGAAGGACCACGAGCCCTTCGACGCGCTGCACTTCGATGGCTGGAAGAATCGCAACGTCCGCTTCGCGCTTGCGCAGCGCCTCTGCGCACAGCGACGGCACGGTGAACGACAATTCGTACTCCCCTTCGAGCGGCCCGTGCGTGAAGCCCCACACGAGCGGCGCCGTATTCAGGTACTCGACGACGGAGACGCGCAGCTTGCTCACTTCCGTCACTCCCTCGGAACAGCACACTATAGCACAGCGGAATCGCACGGCTTGCGAAGCCCCGCGCGCCGGAACTTGCGTCCGCGCCGGAACGTCGCTCCGTTTCAAAGCATCCCGCTTACTTGAAAAACAGCCGTTCGCCGGGATGGACGCCCGCGCGTCTCGCGGCTAAGATGCCGCCCATGATGCCGGAGACGCGCGCCGCTCCACCCGTCAGCGAGCGGGAAGCCCGCCGTGTATTGCTCGAGCTCTATCAGCTCGAAGGCTCCGTCGCCCCCCTGCCCGGCGAATACGACGACAACTTTCGCGTCCGCGTCGCCGGAGGGTGCGAGTACGTCCTCAAGGTGATGCACCCGGCCCGCGACGCCTCCTTCGTGGACTTGCAATGCCGTGCCCTCGAACACCTGGCACAGGCTGCGCCGCAGCTTTCGCTTCCGCGGGTCCGCACACTCCATGGCAAGCCCGAGCCCTTTTCCACGGCCGTGCTCTCCGATGGCGCGCAGCGCTTGGTCTGGATGCTCGAGTACAAACCCGGCACGCCGCTCGCGGACGCTCGCCCCCGCAGCCTCGAGTTGCTCCGGGATCTGGGACGCTTCCTCGGTGAACTGGATGCGGCCCTTGTGGCTTTTTCTCATGGCGCGGCGCGCCGCGAATTGAAGTGGGACCTCGCGCAGGCCGGCTGGATTCGCCCGCACCTCGGCGCGCTTGCTGACCCTGCCCGGCGCGAGATCGTCGAGCGTTTTCTCGCCTGGTATGAGACCGAGGTCGTTCCGGCACTGCCCCGTCTCCGCCGCAGCGTCATTCACGGCGACGCCAATGATTACAACGTCTTGCTGACCGAGCCCTGGCTGCAGCCGCGAAGAGTCGCGAGCCTCCTCGATTTCGGCGACATGCATTTTGGCTTGACTGCGGCGGAGCCGGCTGTTGCGGCCGCCTACGCCGTCTTCGGCCAGAACAACCCGCTGCGTGCCGCGGCTGCGGTCGTGGCCGGTTACCACGGGGCGTACCCGCTGCTGGAAGACGAACTCGCCGTGATGTTCCCCCTTCTCGGCATGCGCCTCGCCGTGAGCGTTGTGCTCTCCGCGCAGCGAAAAGCCCTGCGGCCGGGCGATGACTACGCGACCATCAGTGAAGCCCCGGCCTGGGACGCCCTCCAGCGGCTGGCGGCGGTTCATCCGCGCTTTGCGCACTACGCATTCCGCGAGGCGTGTGGCCTTCCCCCCGTTCCTTCGGGCCGGCGCATCGAACACCACCTCCGCCAAGCCTCTCCTGCACCCCTGCTCGAAATCGACTTGCGCACCGCCCCCTGCCGGGTGTTCGATCTGAGCGTCGGCAGCGGGTTCTTCAGCCCGCACTCGCGCAAACCAAAAGCCCTTCCCCTGCGGGCCGATGTCTTCGCCGCGATGAAAGCCTCAGGGGTCGCCTGCGGCGTCGGCAGGTACGACGAGCCGCGCCTCCTTTACGTCTCGCCGCTCTTTGGCGCGAGCCCGAAGCCCACCGACGAACGCCGCACCATCCACTTGGGCCTCGATTTGTTTGTCGTGCCCGGCACGCCGCTGCATGCGCCCCTCGACGGCGTGGTCCACGCCCTCGCCGACAACGCTGCGCCGCTCGACTACGGCCCCGTTGTCATTCTGCGGCACCATACGACTGCCGGCGACGAGTTCTTCACCCTCTTCGGCCATCTGAGCCGCCAATCGCTTGCCGCGCTGCGCGTCGGCCAGCCCGTGCGCCGCGGCGAGCCGTTCGCCCGCGTCGGCGCCTTTGAAGAAAACGGCGGCTGGCCGCCCCACGTCCATTTTCAGATCATTTTGGACCTGCTCGACCGCGGCACGGACTTTCCAGGAGTGGCTTATGCTTCGGAGCGCGCCGTTTGGACCTCGCTCTCCCCGGATCCGAATCTCCTCGTTGGGATTCCCGCGGAGCGCTTTCCGGCGGAAGCGCCTTCCGTGCCGGCCTCGCTTGCGCAGCGCCGCGCCTTGCTGGGCGGCAACTTGGGGCTCTCTTACCGGAAGCCCCTGCGCGTGGCCCGCGGTTGGATGCAGTATCTCTACGACGACACGGGCCGCGCGTTCCTCGACGTCTACAACAATGTTCCGCTCGTCGGCCATAGCCACCCCCGCGTAGTTCGAGCCGTCGCCGAACAGGCCGCCGTGCTTAACACCAACACGCGCTATCTCCACGACACGATTCTTCGCTACGCGCGCCGCCTCACCGGGCTGCTCCCTGACCCCCTGGGCGTCTGCTTCTTCCTGAATTCCGGCAGCGAAGCGAACGAGCTCGCCCTGCGCTTGGCCCGCACCCACACCGGTAACGAAGACGTGGTCGTGCTCGATCATGCGTATCATGGCAACACGACCTCCCTCATCGACGTCAGCCCGTACAAGTTCAACGGCCCCGGGGGCTCGGGGCGCAAGCCTTGGGTCCATGTGGCCCCGCTTCCCGACGACTATCGCGGTCCGTACCGCCGCGGCGATTCCGAGGCCGGAATGAAATATGCGCACCATGTCGCGGAACTTCTTGACCGCCTCCACGCCGAAGAACGCCGTCCAGCCGCCTTCTTGGCCGAAACGCTACCCAGCACCGCCGGGCAGATCGTCTTTCCCCCCGGTTATCTCAAGGAAACCTACCGCCTCATCCGTGAGGCGGGCGGCGTTTGTATCGCCGACGAGGTGCAAACCGGCTTCGCGCGCCTGGGCACTCACTTCTGGGGATTCGAGACGCAGGAGGTTGTGCCGGACATCGTTGTATTCGGAAAGCCCATGGGCAACGGCTTCCCCCTCGCGGCGGTGGTCACGACTCCCCAAATCGCCGCCTCTTTCGACAACGGCATGGAATTCTTCAGCACATTTGGGGGCAATCCCGTGTCTTGCGCCGCGGGACTCGCGGTGCTCGATGTCCTGGCCGAGGAGAGCCTCCAGGAACGGGCCCTGCGGGTGGGCGGCTACCTCGTGGCCGGATTGCGCGCGTTGCAGGGACGCCACGTCCTGATTGGCGATGTTCGAGGCGCCGGTCTGTATCTCGGCGTGGACCTGGTTCTCGACCGGGCCACGCGCAAGCCCGCCGCGGCGCAGGCCTCCTATGTCGTGAACCGCCTCCGTGAAGAAGGCGTCCTCACGGGCACGGATGGGCCCGGCCAGAATGTGCTGAAGCTTCGCCCGCCCCTCGTCCTCTCGGAGGAGGATGCGGACCTGTTCATCGCTGCTTTGGATGGCATCCTCGCGGAGGACGCTGCGCGGCCGCAATGACGGCCCGAAGACCGCTTCGCGCAATGCGCAATGGCTCGGGCTGCGAGGGCCCGCGCCAGCGCGGGCGCCGGCACCAAAGGCCCCGTTCCCGCCGGTTCAGGACCCGGCTTACCGCCGGGAGGACTTGACACCTCTGTTATTCTGCGCGTAGGCTCGCCGCGCGATGGGGCCGGATTCCTCCCTCTCCTGGCTTGCCCTTACCCTGACTCCGGGCATTGCGGCGCGTCTGTCAGCGCGCCTCCTGCGCCGGTTCGGCTCGCCCGAGGAAGTGTTTCGCGCTCCCCTGACGGGGTTGGAAGCATGCCATTTGCCCGCCGCGGTGGCGCAGGCTCTTGTGAAGAAGGAGGCCTTCCCCCGGGCGGAAAAGGAACTTGCGTCGGTGCAGCGAACCGGCTGCCGCCTGGTGAATTGGGCTGAGCCGGAATACCCGCGCACGCTGCTCGAAATTTATGACCCTCCGGTGCTGCTTTACGTCCGCGGCGATGTGCGCGTCTTGAACTGCGCCGCGATCGGAATTGTCGGCACCCGCCGCCCTTCGCTTTATGGCGCGCAGATGGCGGAACGCATCGGCCGGGATTTGGCGGCGCGCGGGTTGGTTGTCGTCAGCGGGTTGGCCCGCGGAATTGACGCCCTGGGCCACAAGGGCGCTGTCGCCGTTCCCGGTGGCCGGGCCGTCGGCGTGCTGGGAACGGGCATCGACGTCTGCTACCCGAAGGAGAACAAGAAACTTTACGAACAGGTGCTGGAGCGCGGCGCCGTGGTGAGCGAGTTCCCCATGGGCACTCCGCCGGCGCCGGAGAATTTTCCCGTTCGCAATCGCATCGTGGCGGGTTTGCCTCTGGGCGTCGTCGTCGTCGAGGGGGCGCAATACTCCGGCTCGCTGATTACGGCGAGGCTGGCGATGGAATTCGGGAGGGAGGTCTTTGGCGTGCCCGGCCATGTGACGCAACCTGTCAGCTTCGCGCCGAATCAACTCATAAAGCAGGGCGCCAAACTGATCACCGGCGCGGACGACGTGATCGAAGAACTGCCCACGCCCGTCCGCGCCGCGCTCGTGGATGCCGCGCAACCTGAAGCCGAGGAGCGGAATCTATTGGTGGCGGCCTCGTTGAATGACACCGAGCGGAAGATCTACGAGCAGCTCAGCGCGGAAACGCCCGCGCACATTGATGAGATCGTGGAGCGCTCCGGGTTGAACTCTTCTTCCGTTCTCGCTACGCTCTTTGACTTAGAGATGAAAGGGATCATCCGCCAGCTCCCCGGAAAGCAGTTCAGCAAAATCCTGTTGTGAGCTACCGGGAGCCGTGAAGGTAGCGGAAACGGCACACGCCGCTCCTCCGGTCATTCCCGATTGGGGTTCCGAGGTTACAAAAGCAGAATGGCACGTTCGCTGGTTATCGTCGAATCGCCCGGCAAGGCGAAGACCATAAACAAATACTTGGGACGCGACTACTCCGTCAAAGCGTCTTACGGCCACGTGATGGACCTGCCCAAGAACACTCTGGGCATCCTTCTGCCTGGGGAAGAAAACGGCAGGAAAAAGCGCAAGAAGAGCAAGACCTCCAACGGCAAGCCAAGGAAGCCTGCGAAAACCGTTCGCCTGACCGACGACAATATCTTCGAGCCCACCCTCGAGATCATTCCCGGAAAGCGCAAGGTGATTCAGGACCTCCGCGGAGCGGCCAGCGTTGCGCCCGCCGTTTATCTCGCCGGCGACCCTGACCGTGAAGGAGAAGCCATCTGCGCGCACCTGTGGCAGGTTCTGACCAGGCCGGCTCGCTACGCCATTCCCGAGGACGAGGAGGCGAAGGAGAAATCCTCCAACGGGGACGGCGGAGAAAAGAAGGAGGCCGCCAAGGCGAAGCCCCCCGCCAGGAAATCCGAAGTCCACGCCGTGGACCGCAGGAAAATCTTTCGCGTGAGCTTCAATGAAATCACCCCCAAAGCGATTCGTGCCGCTTTCGAGCACGCCGGGCAGGTGAACGAAAACCTCGTCGACGCGCAGCAGGCTCGCCGCGTCCTCGACCGCCTCGTTGGCTACAAAGTCTCCCCGCTGCTGTGGGACAAAGTCCGCCGCGGGCTCTCCGCCGGGCGCGTGCAGACCGTCGCCCTGCGCCTCATTGTCGAGCGCGAGCAGGAAATCCGCGCTTTCGTCCCCAGGGAATACTGGACCATTCACGCCATGCTCGACGCCGGCGAGCCGCCCGTCTTCGAAGCCAAGCTGCTGAAATACAAGGGCGAAGATATCGAAGTTCCGAACCAGGCGGACGCCGACCGCATCGTTGCCGAAGCGCGCAAAGCGAACTGGTCGGTCGCCTCCGTCACGCAGAAAGAAAAAAGGCGCAACCCCCCGCCGCCTTTCACCACTTCCAAACTCCAGCAGGCCGCCTACAACCGCCTGCGCTACACCGCCAAGCGCACCATGGCTCTGGCGCAGCGGCTCTACGAAGGTGTCGAGCTCGGCGAAGAAGGTTCCGTCGCCCTGATCACCTACATGCGCACAGACTCCGTCCGCGTGTCCGCTGACGCCCTCGCGCAGGTCCGCGAGCTCGTGCCCCAGCGCTTCGGGGCCGAATACCTGCCCGACAAACCAAATTTCTACAAGTCCAAGAAAGACGCGCAGGACGCCCACGAAGCCGTTCGCCCCACCGACGTCACCCGCGCGCCTGAAGATGTGCGCCGCTACCTCGATGACGACCTCTTCAAGCTCTATCAGCTCATCTGGCAGCGCTTCGTGGCTTCGCAGATGGTCCCGGCCGTCAACGACCAGACCACCATCGACGTCTCCGCGGGCGACTATCTCTTCCGCGCCACCGGTTCGGTGCCCAAGTTCGACGGCTACCTCCGCGTTTACCAGTTGCCCGCCGAAAGCGCCGACCGCGAGGACGACGAGAAGGGCGAGGAAGGAGAGGGCCGCGCCCTGCCCCGCGTTGCCGAGGGCCAGTCCCTGCGCCTCGATCAGCTTCGCCCGGAGCAGCATTTCACCGAGCCTCCCCCGCGCTACACCGAAGCGACGCTGGTCAAGG
>DASPOW010000247.1:0-5081 GCA_035625855.1 Candidatus Methylomirabilota bacterium
AGGCAGGCGAGGAGAGCAAGACCTGAAGGTCGGACGCGAACTGCATTCGCGCTGGGTCCCACCGCTCCCCCGTCGGACGCCGAATCCACTACAACCTATTTGACATTCTAGCACCTGCGGGAACGAACGCAAGCGTCAGCCGGCTTGACGCCGTGGTTTCGACGGCAGACCAGCGCAGAGGCATCGCAGTCGTGTGATACGATGCGTTTCCGCGCAAAAAGGTGCGAGAAATGATTTCGCGAAGCGCAATCGTGGTCATTCCGGCGCGTTACGCCTCCACGCGGCTGCCCGGCAAGCCCCTCGTGCCCCTGGCCGGGAAGACGATGATCCAGCGCGTTTGGGAAAGGGCAAGCCAGGCAAAGAGCGTGAGGCATACGATCGTGGCCACGGACGACGAGCGGGTGATGACCGCCGTCGCCGCTTTTGGAGGCGAGGCGCGCATGACCCGTGCGGACCACCGGTCCGGGACCGAGCGGATTGCCGAGGTCGCGGCGCACATCGAGGGCGAAGTGTTTGTGAACGTCCAGGGAGACGAACCTTTGCTGGAGCCGGCCGCCGTGGATGCGGCCGTAGAGACCCTGGCGGAGGATCCGGACGTGTCGGTCGCGACAATCGCCACGCCGATTCGCGCGGCCTCCGACATCATGGATCCTAACGTCGTAAAGGTCGTACTGGATTTTGAAGACAACGCACTTTATTTTTCACGCGCGCCCATTCCATGGGTGCGCGAAGAGGCGCACCGCGTGCACGCTCGGCATCTGAAACACCTGGGCTTGTATGTCTTCCGGCGCGAGGCGCTGCTGGAGTTCCCTACGCTGCCACCCGGCGAGTTGGAACGCGCCGAGCAGTTGGAGCAACTGCGCTGGCTTGAGAACGGCTGGAAGATCCGCGTCGCCGAAGTGCCATGCGACTCCATCAGCGTGGACGTGCCCGGCGACGTGGCGCGCGTGGAGGAACGGCTAAAGCGCGAGGGCCAAGCACAAAGCTAAGTCGCACCGTATTTTCGCAACCCAAAAAATCAAAACGAGGGGAAGAATACAGGCCGCCCGGGAAGCGGCCTTCCCGGGCGAACATGCGCCGGCGCAACCCCTGCGAGGGCTAAGGCTGCCGGACGACAATGCCGGCCGTCACGTGGCCGCCATCTACGGCAACGACAAGGAACGTATTGCCGTCGACAAAATAGGCGTTGAAACTGATGGCCACAGGCGTGCCTGGAATGGCCACGCTTGTCGGCAAGGCATTGCGTCCCGCGGGAGACGCGCCAAAGGTCAGCGTGGCTGTCGTGGGAATATTGAAGAAGAGCTGTTCCTTGCCGGCAACGTCGGCAAGCTCGTTGAAGTCGGTCGTGCCGGTAACCATGCTGGGCGAAGCGTTGGACAGGACCAGCGCTCCGGAGAAGTCCTGCTCGCCGTTGATGTCCACGCCGGTCCAATTGAACGAGTAGTCGCCGTTCACGAGAGCTGCGTTGATGGTGGAACCGGTCTGCCCGAAGACATTGCCGTCGCTGACAATGCCCGAGTCCGTTTCCGCAATGACGGCTCTCGTCGGGGCAACGAGATAGAAGGTGAACGTAAAGGAGCCTTTGCTCGTGTCGGTCACGGAAACCGTGCCGCGGCCCAGACCGCTGGCATCCACGGTGTAGGTGCCGCTGACGGTTCCGGACGGAAGCGAAGTAACAGTGCCGCTGTTGTTTTCATCGAGAACGACGGTGGTGACGTTTCCCACACCGTCGAGATTGAAGCGGCCGCCGGTCGCGATGGGCCCGACACCCGAAGCGCCGCCGATTGCAAATGCGAAAGGCCCATTCAAGGAAGCCGCGCTAAAGGGTCCGCCGGTTTGCTGAAAGACCTCTCCGCCGAGCGTTTCCGCCGCCGAGTTCTCCGCGCACTTCAGGCGCGTCGCGTCCACGATGTAGCAGGCGAAGTTGCGGGCGGCAGCCGTGACGAGGAGGCGGCCGGAACCCGGAAAACTCGCATCGAGGGAATACGAGCCGTTGAAGGCCTGGGCGGTCAAAATAGCGCCGCCGTCGTTGACGTCGAACAGGCCTGCATTGATGCCGCCGACGCCATCAGTCGTCAGCCGGCCGACGATGGATTCGGGCGTTACGCCGGTCGCATCCACACCGCTGAAGTCAAACGCGTAACCCGACGCAAAACTCGTCAGGGAAAACGCGGCGGGGTTCTGCTTCTGAAAGGAGCCGCTGGCGGAATCATTGATGTCCTGCTGAATGATGAAACCGTTCGAAGTCGTCGAAAGCGAGATGCTGTAGTTGGTGGTTCCGGTGCTGTTTGTGAGATGGAGCGTGCCGCGGCCGTCGGACTGAATGGAATAGCTTCCAGAAGTGAATTGCAGCGTTCCGGTGCCTATGCAATCGTCGTTGATGTCTTCAACGCCGCCCGTGATGGTGCCGCTGCCGTTCGCGGTGAAGGTGCCGGCGCGCACCAGGAGAGCTTCGCAGGTAGCGTCGGTACCTGCCATGAAGAAGGCATACTGACCGTTCAAGCTGGCGTTGGAGAAGGTGGTTCCCGGGGGCGGAGGCGGGGGAGGAAGAATGGTTGTGCCGCTGTTGCCGCCGCCACAGGCTGCGGCATAGAAGGCAAAGAGCGCGGCCGCGAAAAGGGAGAAGCGCCGGAAGAGGCTCATCGCGCGCCTCCCTGCCGGGAGGACTGATCGGCCGAGGGTGTTCCCTGGCGTCCGAGCACGACGCCGTTCAGGCTCCGCAGGTTCAGCGCCTGCGTACCCTTCTGCAGGACCCGCGCGAGAAACAACGGCTGCCCATCGAGCGAAACAGGCGCGCCGACGACGCGAACGGAATCGCCCACACCGAGACTGAAGTGGTTCTTTTCGAGAAAGCCGCTCGATCCCAGATGAACCGTCACCTGCCCGGAAGAGGTCTGCAGCACCATGCGCGCGCCCAGAGGCGCCGTCGCGGAAGCCACCGTGTAGCTGACCACCGTGCCGCTGATCGACGCCTCGCGCGTCACGTCATAGGCCTGGCCTCGGACCGCGGATGACTGCTGGGAAAAAGCCGAACCAGCGAAGAGCAACAGAGCGAAGACGAAGATCTCTGCCGCTCGAGAGAGGAAGAGCTTTCGCATCTGGACCCCCATGCGTATAGATTTTTCGTGCGCCGAACCGGCGCGCCCCGCATGGTTCGCCGTAGTCGCACAACATGTCGAACGAACACCCTACCCACGAGGTAGGAACCCGCGATGAAGCAAAAGGTTGCGGCGAGTTGTGTCCAGTGAATTGACAGCGGCGACGTCTCCGGCCATAATTAGACGTACCGCCACTCCTTCGGAGGTCAAGAACGGCGCGTATCATGTGAAGCGCCGTACGGATGAAGCCAAAGTATATTTTTGTGACCGGCGGTGTTGTTTCCTCCCTGGGAAAAGGCGTAGCAGCCTCCTCCATCGGTTGTCTCCTCGAAAGTCGCGGATTCAAAGTCACCCTTCAAAAATGCGACCCGTACCTGAACGTGGACCCGGGTACGATGAGCCCGTACCAGCACGGCGAAGTGTTTGTCACCGAAGATGGCGCCGAAACGGACCTCGACCTCGGGCATTACGAGCGCTTCACGCACGCAAAACTGACCCGCGACAACAACTGGACCTCGGGCCGCATTTACGAAACGATTCTGGCGCGGGAGCGCCGCGGGGATTACCTGGGGAAGACGGTGCAGGTCATTCCCCACGTTACCGACGAAATCAAGGCGAGCATCCGCAAAGTCGGAGCCGATGTGGAGGTGGTGATCGTGGAGATCGGCGGCACGGTAGGCGACATCGAGTCTCTGCCGTTTCTCGAGGCTATTCGCCAGTTGCGCCTCGAGGAAGGCCCGGAGTACGCGCTGTTTGTGCACGTAACGCTTGTGCCGTTCATCGCCGCGGCCGGCGAGCTGAAGACAAAGCCGACGCAGCACAGCGTGAAGGAACTATTGAGCATCGGGATTCAGCCGGACATCCTGCTGTGCCGGAGCGATCGGGCTATTTCAAACGACCTTAAGAAGAAGATTGCTCTGTTTTGTAACGTCGCGGAGTCCTGCGTCATTTCCGCGGAGGACGTGGACACGATTTACGCAGTGCCTGTCGCCCTGGCGCGCGAAGGACTGGACACACAGATTCTCCGCCTGCTCAAACTGGAAGGCCGCCCGGCAGACATGAAGCCGTGGGTGGACCTGGTACACCGCCTGCGGCACCCCGCGGGCGAGGTACGAGTGGGCATCGTAGGCAAGTACGTGCAGCTCGAAGACGCTTACAAGAGCTTGCGGGAAGCGCTGCTGCACGGGGGCCTGGCGCACGACCGCAGGACCGTGCTCGAGTGGGTCGAGGCCGAGGAGATTGACTCCCCGGAAACGGCCGCCGCCCGGCTGCGCGGGGTGGACGCCATCCTGGTGCCCGGGGGGTTCGGCAAGCGCGGGATCCAGGGGATGGTGCACACGATTCGCTACGCGCGCGAGCAGCGGGTTCCCTTCTTCGGAATCTGCCTGGGGATGCAATGCGCCACGATCGAGTACGCGCGCGACGCGGCGCAACTGAAGGACGCGGACAGCACGGAATTCAACGCTCAGACGCCGCACCGCGTGATTTACAAACTCCGCGAATTGCTCGGCGTGGACGAAATGGGCGGCACGATGCGCCTGGGCGCGTGGCCCTGCGTGCTGGTCCCCGGCTCTTTGGCTCACCACGCTTACGGCAAACTCGAAATCAGCGAGCGCCACCGGCACCGCTATGAGTTCAACCGCGATTACGAAAAGATTCTGACCAGTGCCGGCCTGCGCATCACTGGAAGGACGCCGGACGAGAATTACGTGGAGATCATCGAGGCACCGGAGCACCCCTGGTTCCTGGGCTGCCAATTCCACCCGGAGTTCAAGTCGCGGCCGCTTGAGCCGCACCCGCTTTTCGCCGCGTTCATCGGCGCGGCCATCGAGCACCGCGAACGACGCATGCGGCCCGGCAACGACGTGAAAACCCAGGTCGCAGAGATGACGCGACAAGCAGTGGCGCGGCCGTCTTAGGCCGTCGAAGCCGTTGCAAATCGTCATCAGCCTGCGTAGCCTTTTGACGCGATGAACCCCAGAG
>DASPOW010000248.1:0-10599 GCA_035625855.1 Candidatus Methylomirabilota bacterium
CGCCGCGCGGCTTGATCAGTCCATCAGCACGGCCTTGAAGCTGGCGCAAGGGCTCGTGACGGTTGCGGTGGTCGACGGGAAAGAGCACGTTTTCTCGGAAAGGCTGGCTTGCCCGGATTGCGGCATTTCCGTGCCGCAACCGGAGCCGCGCTCCTTCAGCTTCAATTCGCCGTATGGCGCGTGCCCGGCGTGCAACGGGCTCGGCTCGCGGTACGACTTCGATCCCGGAAAGATCATCGTGGACTGGTCGCGCCCGCTGTTCGAAGGCGGGCTCGGGCCGGGATCGGGTTCGACGTTCTTGAAGCGTTCGCTCGAGCTGGCCGCCTACGCGCACGGATTCAAACTGGACACGCCGTTCGACAAGTTTCCGCCACGCGTTCAGAACATGCTGCTTTACGGCTATCCGCCGGCGAAAGGCAACGGCGGCGAAAGCGGTCGCGCTCGCGGGCCGAAGAAAGCGGGAAAGGGGTTTCGCTTTCAGGGAATTCTGAAGATGCTCGAACGGAACTTCGAGGAATCGTCCTCGGACACCTACCGCGAGTGGATGACGCAATACATGTCGTCCACGCAATGCACGGTCTGCCAGGGGAAGCGCTTGCGCAGGGAAAGCCTTGCCGTAAAGCTGTCCGGCTATTCGATCGCCGATTTCACCGCGCTTTCCCTGGCGGAAGCGCGCGCGGCAACCGACAAGATTGCCGGGGCGCTCAGCCCGCGGCAGAAGGAGATTGCCGGGCGGCCGCTCGAGGAAGTCGCCGAGCGGCTCGAGTTCCTGCTGGCCGTGGGCCTTGGCTATCTGAGTCTGGAGCGTTCGGCGGCGACGCTTTCGGGCGGCGAAGCGCAGCGCATCCGCCTGGCGACGCAGATCGGCTCGCGGCTGCGCGGAGTGCTGTACGTGCTGGACGAGCCGTCCATCGGGCTGCACGCGCGGGACAACGACCGGCTGCTCGACTCCTTGGCGCGCCTCCGGGACCTCGGCAACACGGTTCTGGTCGTCGAACACGACGAAGAGACCATCCGCCGTGCCGACTTTGTGGTGGACCTCGGCCCCGGCGCGGGCAACGCGGGCGGCCACCTGGTGGCGCAGGGGAAGCCGGAAGACATCGCCGCGAACGCGGCATCGCTGACGGGCCGCTATCTCTCGCACGCGGCGGCAATTCCCGTTCCGGAGAAGCGCCGCGCCGCGAACGGCAAGATGCTGCATATTTACGGGGCAGCGGCGAACAACCTCCGGCACCTCGACGTGAATATCCCGCTGGGCACGTTCAACGTGGTCACGGGAGTGTCGGGCTCGGGGAAATCCACGCTGGTAAACGACATCCTGTACCGGGCGCTGGCGCAGAAGTTCTATCGTTCGACGGAGCCCCCCGGCGCGCACAAGGCGATTCTCGGCCTGGAGCACCTGGACAAGGTCATTGAGATCGACCAGGCGCCGATCGGGCGGACGCCGCGGTCCAACCCCGCGACCTACACGGGCGTGTTTTCGCCGATTCGCGAGCTTTTCGCGATGCTGCCGGCGGCGCGCGAGCGCGGTTACCGCCCCGGCCGCTTCAGCTTCAATGTGAAGGGCGGCCGGTGCGAGGCCTGCCAGGGCGACGGGCTGCGCCGCATCGAGATGAATTTTCTCCCCGATGTTTACGTCATGTGCGAGGTGTGCCGCGGGCGGCGCTACAACTCCGAGACGCTGGCGGTGCGATACAAGGGCTATTCCATCTCGGAGGTTCTGTCCTTGCCGGTGAGCGAGGCTTTCGGCCTGTTTGAGAACATTCCGCAGATCCGGCAGAAACTGGAGACGCTGCTCGACGTCGGGCTGGGCTACATTCAACTGGGGCAATCGGCAACGACGCTCTCGGGAGGAGAAGCGCAACGCATCAAGCTGGCGCGCGAGCTTTCGCGGCGCCAGACCGGGCGGACGCTCTACATCCTGGACGAGCCGACGACCGGGCTGCATTTCGACGACGTGCGCAAGCTGCTGGACGTCCTGCATCGCCTGGTGAGCCTGGGCAACACCGTGCTGATCATCGAGCACCACCTGGACGTCATCAAGCAGGCGGATTGGATTCTGGACCTGGGCCCGGAAGGCGGCGAAGCCGGCGGAAACATCGTCGCGGAGGGCACGCCGGAACAAGTCGCGCGCGTCAAGAAATCGTACACGGGACAAGTGCTGGCGCGAGTTCTAGGGTACGACGGCGGAACGGGCAAGTGAGCCGGCGGCGAGCCTTGCGCGCGGGCAGCGGAGGCCTTAGAGTGCTTCGGTTCCCCGAACGCTGACGGGAGACGCATGAGCCTGTTCGAAAACGACCCGGCACACCCGGAAGGCCCAACGGGCCAAGGCGCGGAACCTTCCACGCCGGTTGCAGAAGCGGGCGCGACGGTATCTTTTGCAGCGCCTCCGGCCACGGCGCCGGCCGCGCCCGTCCCGCCGGACCTCCGCATCTCCTGGTCCTGGGCGCACTTTGTCGTGTTCCTTCTGTTTGGGTTCGGGAGCCAATTCGTGGTCGTGATTCTCTTCAGCGCGTACCTCGGCTCGGTTCGCGGGTATTCCTCGAAGCAGGTGGAGCACGCGCTGACCACAAGCGCCACCTTCGCCGTGGCGATTCAGCTTGTATGGTTCGGCTTCCTGCTGCTTTTTCTGTACGTGACGCTGAGCGTCTTGCGCGACGCGCCGTTCTGGTCCACGGTGGGCTGGCGTAGTTTTTCCGGCGACAAGTCTTCGCTTCGCAATCGCCTGTGGCCGTATTTCTTCTCCGGGTGCGGGCTGTCGGCGGTGGTGGCAGCGGCGGGCGTCCGCATTCGTCCGAAGAACAACGTTCCGATTGAGGAGCTGTTCAAAGACCCGCACAGCCAGTTGATGCTCATGGCGATGGCTGTGCTTGTGGCGCCGCTGGTGGAGGAAACGGTGTTTCGCGGCTATCTCTACCCGTTCTTCGCGCGAAAGCTCGGCGTGCCGGCGGGAGTTCTGCTGACCGGAACTTTCTTCGGGCTGATGCACGGGTCGCAGCTTGGATGGAACTGGGGCATCGTTGGGCTGCTGATTTTCGTGGGCGTCGTTTTCACCTATGTGAGGGCCCGCACCGGGACGGTTCTGGCCAGCTACCTGCTGCATTTGGGATACAACTCGCTGATCGCACTCGCCGCGGCGCTGGCGACGCGCGGCTTCCAGCAGCCGGTGCCGACCCACTGAGTGGCTCCGGAATGAACGTTGCGCAACCCATTGAATGGACCGACCGGGGTGTGGTGATTCTCGACCAGCGCCGGCTGCCGGCGGAAGAGGTCCGTCACACCTACAATGACTGCCGCGAAGTGGCGCGCGCGATTCGCGAGATGGAGATTCGCGGCGCTCCGGCCATCGGCGTCGCCGCAGCCATGGGCGTTGCGCTGGCGATGAAGAATGCGCCGGGGCAATCGGTGGAGGGCCTGCGGGCGGCGCTCGGGGAGTGCTGCGATGTGCTGGCCAAGAGCCGGCCGACGGCGGTTGACCTCTTCTGGGCGCTGCAGCGGATGAAGACGCGTTTCGCGGAGCTGGCCTCGGAAACAAAAGATGCGGCCGCGGTCCGCGAGGGCATGATCGAGGAGGCGCGGCTCGTTCACGCCGAGAAGAAAGCGATGGACGAAGCCATCGGGCGGCTGGGAGCGGAGTTCATGCCTGCGTCGGGCAAAGTGATGACGCAATGCAACGCCGGAGCGCTGGCTACGGCGGGCATCGGCACGGCGCTGGGGGTGATTCGCGTTGCGCACGAGCAAGGGAAGAAACTGCACGTGTTCGTGCCGGAGACGCGTCCCTACCTGCAGGGCGCGCGGCTCACGGCGTGGGAGCTGCATCGCGACGGCATTCCGCTCACGCTGATTACGGACAATATGGTGGGGCACTTTCTGCGGTCGGGCTCGGTCGGAGCGATTGTCACCGGAGCCGACCGCATCGCCGCGAACGGGGATTCGGCAAACAAAATCGGCACGTACCAGATGGCGGTGCTGGCCAAGGAGAACAGCGTTCCGTTTTATATCGCCGCGCCGATTTCCACGCTGGACCTTTCGATTCCCGACGGGAGCCATATTCCCATCGAGGAGCGTTCCGCCGCGGAGGTAACGCACATCCAGGGCGTGCGCATCGCGCCGGACGTGCCCGCGGCGCACCCTGCTTTCGACGTGACGCCCGCGCGTTACATCGCCGCTATTATTACGGAGCGTGGAGTCGCCAGCCCGCCATATGAGGTTTCCCTGCGCGGACTGGCGGCGCGTCCCGCCGGCGCGGACTCTTCCGCGCGCCGCTGAGCCTTGCTCCGGGTCTTCGCTTACTTCGGCCAGAGGCTGAAGACCACGCGCTCCCGCCGCCGGAAGGAAGCGAAGAAATCGAGCAGCTGCTTCCAGGGAAAATACTTCCGGTTGAGGAGTTGCATCCCGCGCTGCGCCTCTGCACCCGCCTCGATCCGCGCTCGCGCGTGAACCCATTCGCCCAGCACTCCCCCGCGCGCGTTGCAGGGCGCGATGCGAACCTCCGGGTTGTTGCGGATCCGCTTCACTTTTCCGGAGATGCCGATGGTGTAGACGAACATCGGGCGCGCCCCGCGCTCGTACGGACGCGCGTCGTCCGCGGCGAACCATACCGGGGTGCGCACGGCTTGCCCGCTTTTCCGCAGGGTTTCGAGGTTCAAATACTTGCGGCCGGCAAACGCGCCGAAGGGACCCTGGTCATCCATGGAAGCTTCGATGCCGGCGGGGTGAGCCGGTCACAGCCTGATTCCTAGGCAGGGCGAAATCCCTAGCCGGCCGCGCATGGCGTCAGTTTTTCGGGAAGTTCGGGTCTGCCTTCACTTCCAGTATCTGCAGCGTGTGACGCCGGGTGTGTCCGGAGATGAACAGGATCCACTGATACGCGTCCATGGTGCCAAAGGCCTGAACCGGGTGGTCGTAGAAATGGTCGCGCAGGTCTTCCTGCGTGGTTTGGATGAAGTCGATGGTCTTCGCGCGGTTGGCGAGGAAGAGCTTGACGGCATCCTCCGCGGGCATGGGTTTCTTGGTCGGGTCGAGCGCCTCCGGCGCAGTGGCCTTGTGGCTGCGGTCCTGCAGGATCTTCAGGATGAGTTCGTCCTTGCCCTTGGCCAGTTCCCGCTTTTCCGGCGTCGCCGGGCCTTTCACGATGCGCTCCGATACGAAGCCGAAGATATAAGCCTCGCTGAGCGCGATGTGCTCCGCGCACTCGGCGATCGACCAGCGTTCCGGCGCGGACTTGAAGCTCCATTGCGCGGCGCTCAATCCCGCGGTGGCGTCCAAAAACATCTTCTTCGAACCTTCCAGCTCCGCGACGCCGTTCTCCCGCTCGGTACTCGTGAGCGTGGCAGCCGCGGCCGTCGTCAGCAGAACAAGCGCTGCGAAAATCGCTTTCATGGATTCCCTCCATCGAAAATGCAGGCGGACATTATAGCGCAGGACGCGCCGAAGCTCTTTCGTTCGAATCAGCCCTGGTGGCGGATGCGCTCGGCGAGGTACCGCGCGCGCTTCCGCGCGATTTCGACGAAGCGCGCGTCATTCGCGATTTCGTCGAGCGCGGAGAGAGCGCGCTGCGGCTCCGGCAGCAATTTGTGATTTAGGTCGGACTCGAACTGCATCAGCGCGGCATTCACCCCCAGGCGGTCGTACTTGATGCGCCGGCCGATTTCCACAATGTGTTCCTGCTGGCGCGCCAGGCCTTCGCAGATTTGCAGCAACTGGTTGGCCGTGGCGTTCAGCGTGTAGTTGAAGCGCACTTCGTGCGCCTCCGCGCCGTTTTCCCAGCGAAAGGTTTTTTCACCGAGGTTGGCGATCTTGCGATGAATCTCCAGGTCCAGCCCCTGGAAGTGATTCAGCGCCGACGCGAGTTCGAACATCTTCGCGCGCAGCGGGGCTCCGACTTCGAACGGAGCCGCGCCGGCATCTTCATCGAGCTGACGAATCTCATACGTCGCGGCGTCGGAACTTTCCCGGACCTTGATCTCGATGAACTCGGGCGTGCTCGACGGAAAGATGCGGCGGAACGTTAGCGTCGCGGCGGATGGGGCCGCCGGTCCGGCCATACGGGCTGGCACGCAGAAAGGCAGGGCGCACAGGAGGAGAAACGAGCAGACCGCGCGGCGCTTCATCTTCACAAACCGATCGTCGCGGAGCGTGCCTTTCCTTGCGAATCGCGTTGCGGGAGCGGCCGCCCCGAAGTTGTAATCATACCAAACCGGCGCGTCACCCCGTCCATTTGCAAGTGGCACAGCGCGACGGCCAGCGCGTCGGCGGCGTCGGGCGGCTGGGGGGTCTCCGGCATAGCGAGAATGGCGCGCACCATGCGCTGAATCTGTTCTTTGGTGGCATGGCCGTAGCCGGCCACGGACGCTTTCACTTCCCGGGGGGAATAGCTGTGCACCGGCAGGCCATGCTGCTCGGCGGTCAGGAGCACCACGCCGCGAACTTCCGCGAGCCGCAGCGCAGTTCGAACATTGAGAGCGGCGAAGACCGACTCAACGGCGACCACGTCCGGTTTGTGCTTGGCGATCAGGCGGTCCATCAAGGCGTGCACTTCGCTGAGAACCCCGGAGCCGCAGCCGTTGCCGCGGCGCTTCGGCGGGACACGCAAAGCGCCCCAGTCAAGAAGCCGGCAGCGCCGGGCGTCTCCTTCGAGCACGCCATAGCCCGTGGGCCCCGCGGCGGCAGGATCCAGGCCGAGAACACGAATGACCGCTCCGCTGGCCGTGTTTTCCACGCGGGCTAGTTTACGTTGTTTGCCAAAGGAGGGAGGACATTTCTTGGGCTGGTTTTCCGGGAGCGCCCCTCCCGCGAGCCACCGAGTGCGGCGCTAGCCCGCGCCAACCGCCGCCTGAATCTCCGACTCATCGATATCGAAGTTGGCGTAAACGTGCTGCACGTCGTCGTGTTCTTCGAGGGCCTCCACGAGCCGCAGCATCTGCTGGGCCTGCTGGCCGGTCAGCTTTACGTAGTTCTGCGGAACCATCCCGATCGCCGCAGAAGTTGGACTGATCTTCTCTTTGGCCAGGGCTTCGCGGACGGCGTCGAGCGCCTCGGGGGGCGTCACGACGTACCAGGTGGACCCGTCATCACGCAAATCCTCCGCACCGGCATCCAGGACGATTCCCATAAGCTTGTCTTCGTCCGCCGCCTCCTTCGGGACGACGATCTCGCCTTTGCGATGGAACATCCAGCCCACGGCGCCAGCTTCCGCCATGTTGCCGCCGTTCTTGCTCATCAGGTGGCGCATCTCCCCCACGGCGCGGTTGCGGTTGCTGGTGACGGTTTGAATCAGTATGCCCACTCCGCCGGGACCGTATCCCTCAAACATCACTTCCTCGAATTGCTCGCCCTCGAGCTGGCCGGTGCCGCGTTGAATGGCCCGCTCGATGTTGTCGTTGGGCATGTTCTCGTTCTTCGCGGCCAGAATGGCGGTGCGCAGACGCGGATTGGAGTTGGGATCGCCGCCACCCACGCGCGCGGCTATGGAGATTTCGCGGATCAGCTTGGTGAAGATGCGCCCGCGCTTCGCGTCAGTGGCCGCCTTCTTGTGCTTGATGGTGGCCCATTTTGAATGACCGGACATGGTGCTTCCTTTTCGTTGGGAGACGCCTCGGGCGGCCCGGCGCCCGGCTTCTCGTCAGTTCTTTCGAAGGCGCTACCTGCGGAGACTGCTCGCGAACCCCTGTCGAACGGCCTCAGTCTAGCACAGGGAGCAGGCCCTTCAAACTCGGTTATACTTCCGTTCGTGGCTTCCCTTTTGCCTCGCAGAAGCTTGAACGCCATTTCCTTCCGCCGCACCGAAAGACCCGAACCGCGCCATGCCTGAAGGACGTTATCGCGTTTTGATTCTGGCGAGCCACGTCATCCCCTACGGATCACCGATTTTTCGGCAGCTCGCAGGCGATCCCCGCCTGGACATCCAGGTGGCGTATTGCAGCATGCAGGGCGCCGAGCCCGGCATGGATCCCGAATTTGAAGCCAAGATTCAGTGGGACGAGCCCTTGCTCGATGGCTACCCCTGGGTGCATGTGCCGAACAAGTCGTTACGCCCCGGCCTGGGGCGCTTCTTCGGGTTGTGGAACACCGGCCTGTGGAAGCTCATCCGCACGGGGAATTTCGATGCCGTGGTGATCTATACGGGCTACATGTACGGAAGTTTCTGGCTGGCCGTACTCGCGGCGAAGAGCCGGGGAATTCCGGTCGTCATCTCCTCCGACTCGACCACGCTGCGGTCGCGCAACGGCTCGCGCTGGAAGGAGCGGGTCAAGCCATTCGTGCTGGGGCGGGTGTATCGCAGCGTCAGCGTGCTCATGGCCGGCTCGCCGGCGGTCCGCGACCTGGCCCTCCAGCTCGGCACACCCGGCGAACGCATCGTGGTCATCACTTCCGGAATGAGCAAGGAAGATTGGGCCGCGCGCGCGGAGAAATTCGACCCCGGAGCCGTGCGCGATTCCTGGGGAGTTCCGCGCGATGCGCCGGTGGTGCTCTATTGCGCCAAGCTCCAGCCGTGGAAGCGCCCGCTCGATCTCGCGCGCGCGTTCGCGAAAGCCGCCGTCCCGGACGCGTACCTCGTCTATGCCGGGGAAGGACCGCAGCGCGCTGAACTGGAAAACGCATCGCGCGAGCTGGGGATTGCGGATCGTATCCGCATTCTTGGTTTTGTCAATTCGTCGCAGTTGCCCGGTCTCTACAAAGCCGCGGACTTGTTCGTGCTTCCGTCCGAGTACGACCCCTGCCCGCTCGTCGTGCCCGAGGCGATGTCCACCGGCACGCCCGTGCTGCTGAGCGACGCAGTGCGCGGGCGGCTGGACATGATTCATCAAGGCCAAAGCGGCTACGTGTTTCGTTGCGGCGACATCGACGAGCTGGCGGAGCTCTTAAGGAAGGTCTTGCCGGATCGGGGCCTGCTGGAGCAGCTCAAGGCCGGCGTGCGAAGGCAAATGGCTTCGTGGAGCACAAGCGACTTCCTGGATTCCTGGGTCAGGGCGATTGACGTCGCCGTTCACTTGAAGGAATCTCGGAATGGGTGAGCGGCGAGCGTGAAGCTGCTCCTCTATTCGCACTACTTCGCCCCGAGCATCGGCGGCGTCGAGACCATCGTGCAAGGGCTCGCGTCGGGTTTGGCGGAGCTGCGCGATGCGAGCGGCGCGCCGGAGTTCGAGGTCGCGCTGGTCACACAGACTCCCGCGGGGGATTTCGCGGACGCTTCGCTTCCCGTGCCCGTCGTCCGCCGGCCGGGCTTCCTGGGCCTTCTCGCGCGCATACGCGCGGCGGATGTCGTCCACCTGGCCGGGCCGGCGATTGTCCCGCTGTTCGCAAGCCTCGTGCTGCGCAAGCGCGTCGTCCTCGAGCACCACGGCTTCCATGCAGTTTGCCCCAACGGCCAGCTTTTTTACGAGCCCACGCAGTCGCCGTGTCCCGGCCATTTCATGGCCGGCCGCCACCGCGAATGCCTGCGCTGCAACGCCGCGCAAGGCGCTCTGGCAAGTGCGAAGCTCTGGCTCACCGCGTTTCTGCGGCGTTTTCTGGCGAAGCGTTCGTCGGCCAACGTGACTCCGACGGCCTGGCTCGGCGAAGTGCTTGCGCTCCCGCGGACGAAGAGCATCTTTCACGGAATCCCGGCGCCAAACCCGGCGGTGGAGCGAGGCCAGGGTGGCGTGCCGGTGGTCGTCTTCCAAGGCCGCCTGGTTTCCACCAAGGGTGCACGCATTCTTCTCGAGGCTGCGCGAAACCTGCTGCAGCGGCAGTTCCGGTTTGAGCTGCACATCATCGGGGGCGGCCCGCAGCGCGAAACGCTGGCGCAACTCACCCGCGAATGGGGCCTCGAGCCTGCGGCGCAGTTTCTTGGACCGCTCGCTGCTGCGGAGCTCGATCGTGAGCTCGAACGAGCATCCGTCGTGGTGGTGCCCTCGCAGGGCGGCGAGGTATTTGGCCTGGTGGTTGCGGAGAACATGTTTCGCGGCTTGCCCGTGGTCACATCCAATCTGGGAGCATTCGTGGAAGTCATCGGAGACGCGGGCATCGTCTTTCGGACGGGCGACGCCGCGGATCTCGCGCAGCGCCTCGCGGAATTGCTTGGTGATCCCGTGGCCCGGGAGAACCTGGGGATGCGCGCCCGGACACGCGCCGCAAGATTCTTCGCGCGAGACCGTATGATAGAAGCGCACGCTTCTCTCTACCGGAACCTCGTGGGCGCGAAACGATAATGTCGCACCCAACGTCCGGCGCACACGAGGGAGCAGGAACTTTGACGTTCGGCACGAAATCGCCAGCCGTGGCAACGAGGCCCGATCGATGAGGATTTCCCCCGTTTCCATGCGCTCCGCCGGTTGGCAGGGAATCGGATTCTTTCTTCTGGCTCTCGTCGCCGCCTACGAAGTCGGGCGGTACATCGTCAAAGGCGACTTCCTCACACTATTCATCGCTACGGGCGGGGCCGTCGTCTGTGTTGTCGCCGTCGTTGTCCTGAACAACTGGCGGCACGGTGTTTACATTTTTGTTGTCTGGCTTGTCCTGGAAGACCTCATCCGGAAATACCTCGGTAACAACATCGCGGTCTATTTCGGCAAAGATGTTCTGCTGGTCATTCTTTACGTTGCGTTCCTGGCCGCA
>DASPOW010000249.1:0-5875 GCA_035625855.1 Candidatus Methylomirabilota bacterium
CCGATGGAGGAATGGACTCCATACGCGCACATCGAGCCGCCGCACCTGCATGGCTTTCTCATTTCCAAACAGGGACAATTCCTGCTCACGCCGCTGCCGGGTGGGCGGACCCGGCTTGAAGGAACGACGTGGTACCAGCACACGATGTGGCCCCGTGCATATTGGCAATTGTGGTCGGACGGGATCATTCATCACATCCATCTGCGCGTGCTGCGGCACATTCAAGAGCGGGCGGAACTGAACTGAACTTGTGCTCGTCAGGCGCGGGCGGCGGAGGCGGATTCGAGTACGCGCTGGTAGTAACGCTCGTACATGGGAATCACGTCGTTGGCGCAGAATTTCTTGCGGGCATTGACGCGGGCGACTTTGCCCATTTCGCGGCCGCGATCGGCGCGGGAGAGAATGTCGATCGCATGGCGGGCCGCCAGGGCGACATCGCCCGGTTCGACGAGATAGCCGTCCACGCCATTCTCGATGACTTCGGGAAGGCCGCCGACATTCGTGGCGATGACCGGAACTTCGCATGCCATGGCTTCCAAAGCGGCCAGTCCGAAGGATTCGAGTTCCGAAGGCAGGAGAAACAGGTCGGCTGCGGCGAGCTTGCGATAGACCTGATCCTGCTTCCCCAGAAAACAAACGTCCTTTTGCAGCTTTTTCTTGCGGGCAAGGTATTCGGCGGCGCCGCGGTCGGGCCCGTCGCCGATCATGACGAGCTTCGCGGGCATTTTCTCCCGAACGCGCGCGAAGATTTCGACCACGTCGGTGACGCGCTTGATCGGTCGGAAATTCGAGAGGTGCATGAGGACGGGTTCGCCGCCGGGGGCCCACTGCGCGCGGAAGGGATTGTCCGGGGTGGGGCAGTAGAGGTCGCAGTTGACGAAGTTCGTGATGACCTCGATGGGGCGCTTGATGTCGAACTCCTGCAGGGTGCGCTGGCGAAGGTACTGCGAGATGGCGGTAACGCCGTCGCTCTGTTCGATGGAGAAACGGGTAATCGGCAAATAGCTGCGATTCGAGCCGACCAGGGTGATGTCCGTGCCGTGGAGCGTGGTGATGAAGGGCAGGCGGCGCGGGGCAGCCATGGAACGCGCGAGGAGCGCACTGACCGAATGGGGAATGGCGTAGTGGACGTGCAGCAGGTCCAGCGAATGGGCCTCGAAGACTTCGAGCATCTTGGTGGCGAGCGCCAGGGCGTAGGGCGGGTGGTCGAAGAGCGGATAGGAGGCTACCTCGACTTCGTGGAAGGTGATGTGGGCTTGCGCGGGATCCATTCGGATGGGCGGGGCGTAGCTGATGAAGTGGATTTCGTGGCCGCGGGCGGCCAGCTCCATGCCCAGTTCGGTGGCCACGACGCCCGAGCCGCCGTAGGTGGGGTAGCCGGTGATGGCGATGCGCATGGGAGGGCTCAATTCGCTGCTCCCATTAGACGCGGGGTTCCGGAAGTCGGTGACACGGAAACCAGCCCCCCACCCCTGGAATTCTTGTGGAAGTGTGCATTCTGAAGTACTTCAAGTCCAATGATCCTGGAAGTGCGGATTCTAAAGGGGTTAGAAGGAATTTTTCGAAGCACGCGGTCCCGCAGGGAGCCCAGCAACCGCCTACGGGCGGGCGCTGCGTTTGCAGTAGCAATAGGTGAATTGCTGCGTGGTGGGACTTTTCGAGGTGGGGGCGATACCAGCTGACCTGGGAGGGTTTCTTTGTTTCGTAAACGTGGTCCCAGTGCGAGCGTCCGTCCATGAAACACAGTGTATTCCCGCGGGAGGCGGATGTCATTCGCCGGCGTAGGGGAAGGACGGCGACCCGACGTGTTAGAGTGATGGGCCGACAACAGTCCGCGGCTCGCGGGGGAGGGACGCGTGGCACGGCTCGACGGGAAGATCGCGCTGGTGACGGGAGGAGGCGCGGGGATTGGACGCGCGATTGCGCTGGCCTACGCGCGCGAGGGAGCGCGCGTGGCGATCGCGGGCCGGCGGCGGGAACCGCTGGAGGAAACGGCAAAGGAGATTCGCGCGGGCGGCGGCAAGGCGCTGGAAATTGCTTGCGACGTGGTCAGGGCCGCGGACGCCCAGCGCGCCGTCGCAGAGACGGCGAAGCGCTTTGGCGGATTGAACGTGCTGGTGAACAACGCCGGCGTGGTGAGCGTTTCGACGATCGAAAGCATTTCGGAACAGGACTGGGACCGCGTGATCGAGACGAACCTGAAAGGGCCGTTCCTGATGTCGCGGGCGGCGCTACCGGAACTGCGGCGCGCCGGCGGAGGGGCGATTGTGAACATCGGCTCGGTGCTTGGCCTGGTGGGCATGCGGGACCGCGCGGCGTATTGCGCTTCGAAGGGCGGGGTCACGCTGCTGACCAAGGCGATGGCCATGGACCACGCGCACGAGAAAATCCGCGTCAACTGCATTTGCCCTTCGATTGTGGAGACGGACTTGATGAAGAAGGTGTTTGCGCAGGCCGCGGACGAGGCCGCGATGCGGCGGGCGCGCGTGGCCCAGATTCCCCTGGGGCGCATGGGCGCGCCCGAGGACGTGGCGGAGATGGCGGTCTTTCTGGCTTCGGAGGAGGCGAGCTGGGTGACGGGGGCGGCAATTCCGCTGGACGGGGGCCTGAGCGCGTACTGATTTGCGCGGGAGGGCGGAGGACATATGGGAGCGGCGGAGAACAAGAAGCTGATGCAGGCGATTTTCGCGGGGCTGGCCCAGGGCGATCCGAGGCTTTTCGTGGACAGCATGGACGAGCGTTTCGCCTGGACGGTGACGGGACAGACGAAATGGTCAAAGACATATCAGGGCAAAGAAACCGTGCTGAATGAACTGTTCGGCGGGCTGCGCGAAAGAATCGAAGGGCGCATCCGGACGACGGCCCGGCGATTCATCGCGGAAGACGACGTCGTGGTGGTCGAGGCGCGGGGAAACAACATGACCAAGAAAGGGACGCCGTACAACAACCAGTACTGCTTCGTGTTCCGGCTGGGCGAAGGGAAGCTGCAGGAGTTGACGGAGTACCTCGACACGGAGCTGGTGACCGAGGCGCTGGGAGATTCGTAAGCGCTTTTGCGAGAGGCACCTGGGGGAGGGTGGATGATCCGGCAGGAAACGGACGACGCGCGGAAGATCCGCGAGGCGGTCCACGCGCGGATGAAGCGAAGCGGCGCGACGCGCTTGATGGGATTCTCGCTCGAAGCGCTGGAGCGCGGGCGCGCGGTGATGCGCATGGACGTGCGCGAACGGCACAAGCAGGTCCACGGCGTGGTGCATGGAGGGGTGCTGGCGACGCTGGCGGACACGACCGCGGCTCTGGCGGCGTATTCGGTCCTGCCGCGAGGGCAAGAGCTCGCTACCATCGAACTGAAGATCAACTACATGCTGCCGATTTCAGAGGGTCCCGCAAGGGCCGAAGGAAAGGTCCTGCGAGTCGGGCGAAACTTCGTGGTGACGGAATGCGAAATCCGTACGCACAAGGGCGACCTGGCGGCAAAGGCCCTGCTGACGTTTGGGGCGGCGAGTGGGAAGCGGCTCGGTTAGGACCGGCGCCACCAGCTAGGCACGGTTGCCGTTGCTCGATTCGTTTTCGCCCTCTTTGAAAACATACTTGATGGCCTGCTTGAAGATAAGCAGGTTGGGGCTCCCAACGCGAGTCAGCTTGATGCAGTCGCGGTCGTACCATTCAACGGTGCCGCGAAGCGTCTCGCCGTCGTTCATCACGATGGCCACCGGGGTATGGGCCTGCATCTGCTTGACCCAATAGAAGTTCTCCGCGTGAGTCTGCTCGGGTGGAGCCGGTTTCTTGTTCGGCGCTGCACCGTGGGATTGGCGCGGCGGCATCGCCTCTTTGGGTTCAGGGAAACCCGGGCGGAATAGTCTGCGGTTCACCATAAGGACTCCTCGACAGTATTCAGAATCAGGAAAGGCGCGTCCTGCAGCGTGAGATGCGCTGGATGGGACCTAGGTTACACCAGACGTCCCGCGGCATGAAGAAAAAAGGGCTCGCGGGCGGCCGGGCCGGGGTCAGCGAGCCGCCGGGCGCGTCGGACCGGAAGCGAGGGCCAGCGAAGCGGCGAGGGCGTCGTAGCCGAGCTGGCGATTGAGGTTTCGCCGCGCCCCGAGGGCCAGTTCGTCCATTCCGGCGATGGCGCGCTCGACCCACTGCGGGCTCACCGCGGCGGCGAGTGCCGTAAGTTCGCGAGCGAGAGAGGGGTTGCGAAGCGACGGCCGCTTGACCGAGGCGGTCAGCTCGAGAAGATCGGTGAGCAGGGTGTAGAAGGCCGCCAATTGCTGCTCGAAGGGAATCTCCTTGTTCTTGGCAAGACCGGCCGTGGCCGCGAAGAGACAGGTGAAATCGGCTCCGCGGGCGGCGTCCCCGAGGATCGCAAGGGCGTTCCGGCGAAGGTCCTGCTCGGCCTGAACGTTCATGGCCATCGCCAGCCCGGGGCTGCCTTCGGAAAGCTGGGCGGCCAGGGCGTGCTCGTGGGAAGGCTTGCGGCCGGCCCTGGCGTGCGGCGCGCGCGCGGCGAGGAGTTCTTCGACCTGGGCCGCTTCGAGCGGCGCAAAGTGAAACTGCAGACAGCGCGAGACAATCGTCACAAGCAGGGATGAAGCCGACGGCGCCAGGAGGATGAGCGTCGAAGTCGGCGGGGGCTCCTCGAGGACCTTCAGCAGCACGCCCGCAACATCCCAGCGTATGGTGTCCGCGCCGTCGAGGATGAAGACACGCCTGCGCTCCTGGGGAGCGAAGTACGCGGCACGCTGCAGGGCGCGAATCTGGCCGATGCGCAGCATCGGGCGAGCCACCGGATTGCGCAGGCGAACGGGGTCTGGAACAAGCGCCCAGACGTCGGGATGAGGCTGGAGGATGAGCGGGATGCGCTCGACTGTCGCGGCGTCGGCGCTCTCTCCGCGCTGGGCAAGGCCCTGCTCGACGAGCCGCCCGGGCTCGGCCAGCAGGCCGATCTGGCGGCAAGGCGGGCACTCGCCGCAGAAGTCGTCCGGGAGCCGCTCGCAGTTGGCGGCCTGAGCGAACATGCGCGCCAGGGTGAACTTACCGAGGCCGCGCGCGCCGGTAAATAGCAGGGCGTGTGGCACGCGCCCGGAGCGCAGCGCGCCGCGAAGCGCCGCAACGACGGGTTCGTTTCCGCAGAAGTCAGAGAAGGGCATGGCGGGTTCTAAGGCCGCGCGGCGCGGGCCGGCGCGGAGGAGAGCACCGGTTCAATGGCCGCAAGGGCTTCGCGGGAGATGTCTTCCGGCGGGCGCATGGCGGCCCGCGCGTGGTCGTAACACTCGATGCGCACCCAATTAGGGCGGCGCGCGAGGTCGTCGTAAATGGCGGCGGCTTCTTCAAGGTGGCGCATGCTCGCCTCGAGGATGTCGCGGCGCGCGGAGGTGTATTCACGCGAAGACTTCTGGGCGATGAGGGCGTGGGCCTGCGCCGGCGGGACGCGCAGGTAAAGGACGCGGCTTTCCCGAGGCAGGGCATAAATGTCGTACTCGAGATGCTCGACCCAGGCGATGAAGGCGGCGCGCTGTTCGCGAGGCGCGCGGGCGGTCTGGTGGGCAAGGTTCGAGCCGATGTAGCGGTCGGCGAGGACGACGGACCCGGAGGCAAGAGTGGCTTCGAGGCCCGCCTTGGCTTCGAAGCGGTCGCCCGCGTAAAGCATCGCGGTGAGGTGCGGGTCGAGCTTCTCGATGGGACCGAATTCGCCGTTCAGGAAGCGCGCCACCATCCGGCCGAACGAGGAGTCGTATTGCGGAAAGGCAACGCGCAAGACGGCATGGCCGCGCGCCGCGAGCGCCTTTTCGAGCCGCTCGACCTGCGTGCGCTTGCCGCTGCCGTCGATGCCTTCGACGGCGATAAGAGCGCCGGTGTGCGACATCTGCAG
>DASPOW010000250.1:0-4681 GCA_035625855.1 Candidatus Methylomirabilota bacterium
CGGCCTTGTTCGCAAAGCTGGGCGACCGGCTGCCGCGGGAATTGCTGGAGGAGCACGGCGCGCTGGCAAGCCGCCTGGGCCGCGTGGCGGCAACGAGGGTCTGAACTATCAGCTTTGGCGTGAAGCAACCGTGGTTTCCGCCGGTGGAGAAGACCTCAAGTATGACCCGTGTCGGGCTAGCCGGCTAAACGCTTAGAGAAAACTCAAAGGACGGCGGTGATGGCTTCGTCGAGGGAGACGTGTGTGGCGGGGAAGCCGTTGACGGCGAAGCGCGGGCCTTCCAATTCGGAAAAGTGAATGAAGCGGCTGATGTGGTAGTCCTCGTCGTAGCCGCTCAGGAGGCGCTCGGCTTCCGCCTGCGCCAGGCCGAAGGACGCGATGGGCACCGGACGCCCGAAACCTCCCGCCACGGCGCGGTAACGGTCAACAAGTTCGCGAAGGGAAAGCATCAGGGCGCGGCGAACCGCTTCGATGCTACAGCGGCTCCGGCGTAGAGTGTAGCGCGGGAGTTCGGCGAAGTTAAGGCGGCCGGCAATTTGTGAGCCGGGACGGCTTCCGCTATTATCGTTGGGCGAGTTTGCGAAACGGAGGAACTCAATGGGACTCGGCGTAGGACAAGCGGCGCCCGACTTCGCGCTGAAAGACCAGAATCAGAAGGAAGTGAAGCTCTCGGACTTCGTGGGAAAAAAGAACGTGGTCATCGTGTTCTACCCGCTGGACTGGAGCCCGACCTGCACGAAAGAGCACGCCTGCTTCGTGAACGACATGCGGAACTTCGAGACGCTGGACGCCGAGGTCCTGGGAGTCAGCGTGGACAGTGCGTGGTCGCATAAAGCCTACGCGGAAAAAATGGGCATTCATTACTCGCTGCTCGCCGATTTTCAGCCGCGGGGGCAAATGGCGGAGAAGTACGGCGTGTTCCTGCCGGAAAAGGGCATCTCCGGCCGGTCCATCTTCATCGTGAACAAAGCTGGAAAGGTCGCCTGGGTGAAGCACTACGACATTCCCGTCGTGCCCGACGTGCAGGAAGTCGCCGCGGCACTCTCGCAGGTGAAGGCCGCAACGGCATAGCCGCAGCCCTTTGCGCGGGTTTGACGGCCGGGACCGCGAGGTTCCGGCCGTTTTTGTTGGTTCAGAACAGGGACGCGCCGAGCCAGGAGCGTGTGAGAAACGGACCGACAAGCCAAAGCAACACGACGAGAAGGCTCGCCCAAAGAAGCGGCTGATCCACAGGCCTAGTGCGAAAAACAGCATAGAGCGCCGCCGCGCCGGGAAGCAGAATCAAGATCACCTGCGCGCAAAGTACAATCCATGGCTGCCACTCCGGCGAAAAGGAGCGCAGGACCGACCGCTCAAGCCACACGAGGGGGGCTCCCGGTACCTGCGCCACAAAGCTCAGCGTAACCAAGGCAAGGAACACAACCGCGGCTCTTGCGGGGCGCGGCTCCTCGGAATCTTCGGCTGGAATGGCGCGCGCCCATGCAAGAGCAATCGGCACGGCGCATCCCAGCAGCAAAGCGCAAAGAAGCAAAAACGAGGGAACGGCGGGGAATCGAAACGAAGCGGGTGCGGCCAAGAAGAGCGCCGGCGAGAGCGGGACCTGGTGCAAAGCGCCCTCCGGATACGGACAAAGCGAAAGTTGGAGCAGCCGGTCAGCGTGCGGCGGTGTCGTTGCGCACGACGGCGCCGCCCTTCATCACGAACCTGACCGATCCGAGCACGCGAACGTCCGCCAGCGGGTCACCGGAAACCGCGATGACGTCGGCGGAGTGGCCTTTTTCGAGCGCGCCGACCTTGTCGGCCCAGCCAAGCAAATCGGCGGCATTGATTGTCGCGGCCTGTATCGCGTCCAGAGGTTTCATGCCCCATTCCACCATGGTGACAAATTGCCTGGCGTTGTCGCCGTGCGGGTAAACGCCAGCGTCGGTGCCGTAGGCCATCCTGGCGCCGCTCTGGAACGCATGGCGAAAATTCTCCCGCTGCAGCCGCCCGAGTTTTTTCTCTTTCTCGATGGACTCGGGAAGCATGCCGACCTTCTCGCCTTGCGAAAGGATGAAGTCGTCGTTGTAAATGTCGAAGACAAGGTACGTGCCGTGCTCCTTGGCTAGCGCGATGCCTTCGTCGTCAATCAGGCTGCTGTGCTCGACCGAATCGATGCCCGCGCGGATCGCGTCCTTGATGGACTGCGTTCCGTGGGCGTGCGCCGCAGCGCGACGGCCTAGCTTGTGCGCTTCCTGCACAATGGCCTGCAGCTCCTCGAGCGTGTACTGCGGCGCGCCGGGCTGGTCGCCCTTGGAAAGCACTCCGCCGGAGGCGCATACCTTGATCAGGTCCACGCCGTACTTGATGTTCTCCCGGACTTTAGCGCGCGCCTGCCAGGGACCGTCGGCGACGCCCTCGGCTTTGTGGTGGAACTCCGGTGGAAGGAGATTGTCGTCACAATGCCCCCCGGTGATGCTCAGCGGAGGACCGGAGACCAGCATACGCGGGCCTTCGACGTCGCCTTGATTGATGCCGTCGCGCAAAGCGACGTCCGAAAAGCCGTCGGCTCCGACGTTGCGCACGGTGGTGAACCCGGCGCGGAGGGTCAAGCGGGCATTTTTCACGCCGGTTACAGTTTCGCGCGGCACGGAGATTCCCAAACCCGCGTAGCCGGAGTCCGAGGGATTCGAGGTCAGGTGCGTGTGCACGTCGATCAGTCCCGGCAGGCAGGTGCTCGAAGACAGGTCAATCGGGGTCACTCCTTCGGGAAGCGGCGTCGAGGCGACCGGACCGACGGCGGTGATCGTACCGGAGCCGTCGAAGATCACGACCTGGTCCGACAGCATGCGGCCTGAACGGACATCGAGAAGTTTACCGCAACGCACCGCGCCGGGCGCGGGCCCGGCTGCCGCGACAGAAGCAAGCAGTGAGAATACAAGCGCTACCAAAAGCAATCGGGCCATGTCTCTCCCCCGTCGACCTGGTCGGCAGTGAAAGCGTTGAGTATACAGGCATTCGCGCGGCTCTGTTCTCTCACGCTTCACGGGCAGAGCCGTGCTCATTTGCCGGCGAACGAACGCACCAGCATCACCAGCTGCCAGCGCTGCTCCGCGGTCAGTTTGTCTCTGAACGCCGGCATGGGCTTGCGCCCCTCCGAAATCTGGTAGAACAACTCGCCGTCGGTCCGCCCTCCGATGCGGCGCGCATCGGTGAGATCCGCGGGCGCCGGTTCATACATCGCCGCATCGGGTCCGTCGCCTTTCCCCGTTTCGCCGTGACATTCCGCGCACTTCGCCTTGTAGATGCCGGCTGCGGACCTCAGCGCGGCGTTGGAAGGTACGAGGGGATTCCTCAGGCCTTTCGCATTTTCCGGTATGCGCCAGTCGTTGCGATGAAGAAACACGTACACCAGGAGGCCGGCGATGGCGGCCAACAGGCCAAAGAAGACAATTCTCTTCAAGAGGAACTCCCGGAAAAATGCGTCACGGCCGGCAAGAGAGTGATTTTCGCACAGCGAACGCGGCGTCCAAAGGGGCGAGTTTACGAGCGCCAAATGAGCCAGAGCAGTTCGGCGTTGAAGGCGATGATGGCGGCGGCTGTGAGCCACGCCGCCACCGAAGTGAGGAGCGAATTGGCAAACTCGCCCATGCGCGCGCGGTCGCCGGTGAAGCGAATCAGGGGAATAATCGCGAACGGCAACTGAAAACTCAGCACGACCTGGCTCAAAATGAGCAGCGACGTCGCCTTGCCTTCTCCGGCGATACCGATGACCAAAGCCGCGGGAACGATGGCCGCGAGCCGGGTGATGAGGCGGCGAACCCAGGGTTTCAGCCGCAGGTTCAAGAATCCTTCCATGACAATCTGGCCGGCGAGCGTTCCGGTCAGTGTGGAGTTCTGCCCCGAGGCGAGCAGCGCGATGGCGAACAGTACGCTGGCGAAGCTGGCGCCCAAAACCGGCGTAAGCAGCTTATAGGCATCGGCGATGTCCGCGACCTGCGTCAAGCCGCGGGAGTGAAACGCGGCCGCGCCGAGAACGAGAATCGCGGCGTTGACGAACAGCGCGAAGAAAAGCGCCAGCGTCGAGTCGAACACCGCATAGCGCAGCGCATCTTTCTTTTCGTGCGCGCTGCGGCCGAAGGCGCGCGTCTGCACGATGCTCGAGTGCAAGTACAGGTTGTGGGGCATCACCGTGGCGCCCAGGATCCCGATGGCCAGATAAAGCATCTCCCGATTGCGCAGAATCTCGAGGCGGGGGATGAATCCACTCGCGGCCTCCAGCCACAAAGGGCGCGCGAAGAAAATCTCGTAGGCGAAACAAGCCGCGATGGCGGCGATCAGCGTGATCACGAAAATCTCGATAAGGCGGAAGCCGCGCCCCTGCAGCGCGAGAACGAGCAGGACGTCGAGCCCGGTGATCAACACGCCCGCGAGGAGCGGCAGGCCGAACAGGAGTTTGAGCGCGACCGCGGAGCCGAGCACTTCCGCCAGGTCGCACGCGGCGATGGCCACCTCGCAGATGAGCCAGAGAGCAAAATTCACGCGCGGCGAATAGCGGCTGCGGCAGGCCTGGGCGAGGTCCTGGCCGGTAACGATTCCGAGTTTGGCCGCAAGCGCCTGCAGCAACATCGCCATGCAGTTGCTGAGCAGCACAACGCTGAGAAGCGTATAGCCGAACCGCGAGCCGGAGCCGATATCGGTG
>DASPOW010000251.1:0-6950 GCA_035625855.1 Candidatus Methylomirabilota bacterium
CGGAAGAGATCGCGCGCGGCGAAGCGCTGGCGGGGAAACGCGACTCGAACGGAAACGAGGCCGGGTTGACGGAGGCGGATTTTCGCGAGGCGAAGCGGAAGTTCGAGATCGCGTATCTGACGCGGCAACTGAAAGAACGCCGATGGAACGTATCGCGGACGGCGGCGGCGATCGGTCTGCACCGCCAGAGCCTGCAAGAGAAACTGCGCGAGCTGGGCATCCGGCGGCCGGGACATGAACCGGCGGAAGCGGCCGGGGCGGAGTGACCTTGATAACAACGAAGGAACCGGCGGAAGCGGCAGGCGTGGCGGGGTACGTTCTTGCGGGCGGGCACAGCTCGCGCTTCGGGAGCGACAAGGCGCTCGCGGAACTGGGCGGAAAGCCGATGCTGCTGCGGATGGCGGAGCTGGCGAAGAAGGTGACGGGTTCGGCGGCGGTGGTGGGGCCTCTGGGACGCTACGAGTATTTCGGCTTTCGCGAAACAGGCGACCGGTGGCCGGGAGCGGGGCCGCTGGGCGGAATTGCCACAGCGCTGCTGGACGCGACGGAAAGCGCCCCGAGAAGCGCGTGGGCGCTGATTCTGGGATGCGACTTGCCGTATCTGAGCGAGGAATGGCTTGCGTACCTGGCCGAGCGGGCGCAGAAGAGCGCCGCGGAGGCGGTGGTGCCGCGCTCCGGCGGATACCTGGAGCCGCTGTGCGCGTGCTACCGGGTGAAGGCCGGGCCGGCGATCCAAGAAATGATGGACGGGGGTTTGCGGAAAATTTCGGCGGCGCTGGAAAAACTGAAGACGGAAATCCTTGACGAGGCGGACTGGAAACGATTTGATAACGCGGGGAAACTGTTTCGCAACATGAACACGTTCGCCGATTACGGCGAGATCCGGGCGGAGTGGAACGAGGCCGGGCGTTGAGCGAGACCTTTTTCGAGTTTCGCGAGGTGTGCAAGTCGTTCGACGAGCGGCTGGTGCTGGACCACGTGAGCTTCGCGGTCGAGCGGGGCGAAACGTGCGTGATCATGGGGCGCAGCGGCGTGGGGAAGTCGGTCGCGCTGAAGCACATCATGGGATTCCTGAGGGCGGATTCCGGCCAGATTTTCGTGGACGGCGAAGAGGTGACGCACTTTTCCGAGGAAGAGTTCATGCGGGTGCGCCTGAAGGCGACGATGGTGTTTCAGTCGGGCGCGCTGTTTGATTCACTGCCGGTGCGGGAAAACATCGCGTTTCCCCTGACGGGGCGGAAGGACATGGACAGTGACGCGGTCGATGCCCGCGTGGACGAACTGGCGGAGATGCTCGAAGTGGCGCACGCACTCAACAAGCTGCCGTCGGAGCTTTCGACGGGGATGAAGCGGGCGGTTGCGATCGCGCGGGCGCTGGCGCAGGACCCGGAGGCGATTCTGTACGACGAGCCGACCACGATGGTGGACCCCATCATGGCGGGGCACATGGGGGACTTGATCCTGCGGCTGAAGGAGCGCTTTCACAAGACTTCCGTCGTGGTGACGCACGACACGCACCTGGCGAAAAAACTCGCGGACCGGGTGGTTTTTCTGCAGGACGGGCGCGTATCGTTCTTCGGGCCATGGAAGGAGTTCGAGGAGTCGCCGAACAAGTTTCTGCACAATTTTCTGCTTCAAGACCAACTGATTCCCGCCCTGGACGTGACGGTGTGAGCCAGCCTGCCGCGAAGGCGCCGGATGCGAGAGGACAACTGCGGCGCGAGATGGGCGCGTGGGATGTACTGCTGTTCAACATCGCGGCGGTGCTGGGGCCGCGATGGATCGCCGCGGCGGCGCACAACGGAACGTCGTCGATCAGCCTGTGGGTCATCGCGGTGGTGGGCTTCTTTCTGCCTTCGACGCTGGTCATCAACGAGCTGTCGTCGCGGTTTCCGGCTGAAGGCGGGCTTTACGTGTGGTCGAAGGAGGCGTTCGGGGACTTTCACGGCTTCGTCGCCGGATGGACGTACTGGATTTTCACGTTTTTCTATTTTCCCGGGCTGTTGATTGCCAGCGCGGCGATGGGCGGATACATCATGGGAGGCGGGGGAGCGGCGCTGGCGCAGAACCGGACATTCCTGCTGGCGGGGTCGTTCGTGCTTCTGGGCGTGGCCGTCGCGCTGAACGTGATCGGACTAAACGTGGGGAAGTGGCTGCAGAACGCGGGGGGCGTAGCAACCTACCTGCCGCTGTTGATGCTCGCGGGAGTGGCGACGGTGGTTTGGCTGAGGCACGGTTCGGTGACGCACTTTACGTGGGCGAACATGAAGCCGACGTGGAACTGGGACACGGTGAATTTCTGGTCGCAAATCGCGTTTGCGTTTACGGGGCTGGAACTGGTTTCGGCGATGAGCCAGGAAGTGCGCGATCCGCGAAGGACGCTGCCGCGCGCGGCGCTGGGAGCAGGGGCACTGATTGCGGCGATGTACATGGCGGGCACGTTTGCGGTGCTGGCGATCGTGCCGGATGCGCAGGCGGACCCGAAGAGCGGAGTGTTTCAGGCCATTACAGCGGGGTCCACGGCGCTGGGCGTGGGTTTCCTGGGAGTCATCGCGGCGCTGCTGGTGTCCGTCGGCAACGCCGGGGGCGTGGGAAGCACGGTAGCGGGAGTGGCGCGCGTGCCATTCGTGGTGGGGATTGACCGCTACCTGCCGGAGGCGTTCGGGCGAATTCACCCGCGCTGGAGAACGCCGCACATTTCGATTCTGGTACAAGCGGCGATCTCCGCGGCGATCCTGCTGATCAGCCAGATCAACGAGAGCACGCGGGGCGCGTACCAGTTCTTGGTGGACGCGGCGATTATCCTGTACTTCATTCCGTTCCTGTACATGTATGCGGCGGCGATCAAGCTGGCGGGGCGGGCGGACCGCCGAGCGAATGCGGAGGCGGTGCTGATTCCCGGGGGAAAGCCGGGCGTATGGATTGCAGGCGGGCTGGGTTTTGTCGTGGTGCTGGTGGGGATCTTCGTTTCGGTCGTGCCGCCGGGCGAGTCGACCGACAAGCTTGGATTTGAAGCAAAGGTCATCGGGGGAACGGTGACGTCCATCCTCATTGGCCTGGCGCTGTATTGGCGCGGGGCGAGGCAGAAAGCGCGAGAGGGCGCGGGTCAGTAGATTTCCCAGAGGCCGGGCGTGGCGAGTTCGCCGAGGTTCCGGTCGGGGTCGCGGAAGTAGATGCTGGTGCCGCCGCCGGGCCAGCGGACGCGAGATTCGACGGCGACGCCGTGCGCGGCGAGGCGTTCCTCCCAGGCAGACAGTTCCTCAGCTGGAATCGCGAAGGCGAAGTGGTTGTGGCCGCTGCCGTCGTGGGGCGGAACGAGCTGCCCTGAGACGGCCACGGCTTTGGCGGTAGCGCCTTTCTTGAAGAGCAGGAGGACATCCCGGCCGGCGACGCCGTAGGCGCGGAAGCGGTCGTCGCCGGCGATGCGCCGCAGGCTGAAGACGGATTCGTAGAATCGCGAAGCGCGATCGACGTCGGCGACGTAGAGGCAGGTTTCGAGGATTCCGGCAAGCGCAGGAGCGGGCGTCATGGCGGAGTTCTTAGAATCCCTCGGAGATGAGACGCTCGAGGGTGAGCCGCGAAGAAGGGCGCTCCCTGCGCGCGGCGAGGATGCGTTCGATGTGCTTGGCGATCATGTCGGCTTCGAGATTGACAGGGTCGCCGGGCTTGCGGTCTTTCAGGTTGGTGTTGGCGTAGGTGAAGGGAATCACGGCGATTTCGGCGATGCCGGAGCGCCAGTCGGCGACGGTGAGGCTGATGCCGTCCACGGCGATCGAACCCTTCAAAGCGACATAGCGGGCGATTTCCGGCGGGACTTCAAGGGCGAGGGCCCAGTTTTCGCCTTGCGGAACGATGCGCGCGACGCGGCCGACGCCGTCCACGTGGCCCTGCACGAAGTGGCCGCCAAACTCCTTGCCAGCGGCGAGGGGCAACTCGAGATTCACGCGGGCGCCGGGCGGGAGCTGGGCGAAGGAGGTGCAGCGAAGGGTTTCGGCGGAAAGGTCGGCGCTGAAGCGGGCAGCGTCGAGCGCGACGACGGTGAGGCAGCAGCCGTTGACGGCGACGCTCTTGGCAATGGCCAGCGAAGGGGCGACATCCGGAGCGCGGACGGTGAGCCGGGCGTCCGAGCCTTTGACGGCGAGCGATTCAATTGTGCCGAGATGCTCGATGATTCCCGTAAACATGCCGGAGGTATCCCTCGAGAGCAAGGTCAGGGCCGAAATGGCGCATGCGAATACCGGTGAGCTGTGGAATCGCGAGACCGGGAGCCGAGGCGAAAGGAACCGCGCTGCCGCCAGCGAGCTTGGGTGCGAGAAAGAGGGAGACTTTGTGGACGACGCCAGCCGCGAGGGCGGCCCCGTTCAAGGACGGGCCAGCCTCCAGAAGCACACTCAGGATGTCGCGCTTGCCGAGCTCCTCGAGGACCGGCTGAAGCGGGACGCGGCCGGGCCGGCCGCGTAGAGAAACGACTTCGACGCCGGCGCGCTCAAGCTGCTTGCGGCGCTGCGAGTTGCCCTTCACGCAGGTAAAGACGAGCAAATCGCGTGCCGCGGCTTGGACGACGCGGGAGCGCGGAGAAAGCCGCAGGCGGGAGTCGAGCAGGACGCGCAGAAGGGGACGGCGGCGCGGAAGGCCGCTGCGGTCGGTGAGCGCAGGATCGTCCGCGAGGACGGTGCCGATGCCGGTAAGAAGGGCGTCGCTCGAGTGGCGCATGCGGTGCACTTCGGCGCGAGACTCCTCGCTGGTGAACCACGTAGAGGATTTCTTTTTGCCGGAGGCCGGCAGGGCGAGCTGACCGTCCAGGGTCAGCGCGGACTTCAGAGTCACGAACGGCCGCCTGGCGCGAATCCAGAAGGCGAAAGCCTCGTTGAGGCGCTGAGCCTCGTCCTGCAGTGTGCCGTTGTCCACTTCGATGCCGCTGGAGCGCAGGACGTCGAAGCCCTTGCCGGCCACGGCGGGATTGGGATCGGGCATCGCTGCGTTGACGCGGCGGATTCCCGCGGCGACGATGGCCTGCACGCACGGGCCGGTTCGGCCGGTGTGGCAGCAAGGCTCGAGATTGACGTAAAGGGTCGCGCCGCGAGCGCGGTCGCCGGCAACCTTGAGCGCGGCCGTCTCCGCGTGGTCGCGCCGGTCGTATTGATGGAAGCCCTCGCCGACGAGCTCGCCATCGCGGACAATCACGCAGCCAACCATAGGGTTGGGGCTGGCGAGGCCGGAGCCCTTGCGCGCGAGGTCCAGGGCGCGCTGCATGAACGGGATGTCGTAGCGGTCCATAAAGTGTCCGGCTCAGTCGAAGAGGGAACGGGCGTAAGTTTCGGCGTCGAAGGGAACGAGGTCTCCGATTTGTTCGCCGGTGCCGACAAAGCGAATCGGCAGGCCCAGTTCGCGGGCGATGGCGACAACGATGCCGCCTTTTGCGGTGCCGTCGAGCTTGGTGAGAATGATTCCGGTGACGCCGACCGAGGAAGTGAACTCGCGGGCCTGGGCAAGACCGTTTTGGCCGGTGGTGGCGTCGAGCACCAGGAGAACGTCGTGCGGCGCCCCGGGTACGATTTTCGCGGCGGTGCGCTTCATCTTCTCGAGCTCGGCCATGAGATTGGACTTGGTGTGCAGGCGGCCCGCGGTGTCCACGATGACGGCGTCGGCGGCGCGGGATTTGCCGGCGGAAACGGCGTCGAAGACGACGGCGGCAGGGTCCGCGCCGGACTTCTGCTTGATGACGTCAACGCCGTTGCGGCGCGCCCAGATTTCAAGCTGCTCGACGGCGGCGGCGCGAAAAGTGTCGGCGGCGCAGAGCAGGACGGTGCGGCCTTCCTGACGGAGCCGGTTAGCCAGCTTGCCTATGGTAGTCGTCTTGCCGGCGCCATTGACGCCCACGATGAAAATCACGCGGGGCGCGGCTCCGTTGGCGGAAGCCGGAGCCCCCGCTGCCGCTGAAGCGCCGAGGATGCGGACGATCTGCGCGCAGATTTCCCGCTTGATCTGGCTGGAATCGGCGAGAGCGTCGCGGGAAATTTTTTCCCGCACGGCATCCAGGATTTCGCGGGTGGTGCGGACGCCAAGATCCGAAGCGAGCAGGGCGGTTTCCAACTGCTTGAGGACTGCCGGGTCGATGCGCCGCTCGCCGCGAAAGATGTCCTCAACGGTGGCGGAAAGCGCGGCGCGAGTCTTGCCGACGGACTCCTTCAGCCGCTCCAGAAGGGACGGCTCTTTCTCCTCTTTTCCGAAAAGCGAAATCATGCAGGTTTCTTGGGCGAGACTCTAAGCTCAAAATTGTAGCAGAAGAGCAGGAGCCGAAGGGGAAGGTCAGACCTGGACTTCTACGGCGGTGAGGCGGAGCCTGCCTTTCATTATGCAGCTTTCGAGGGCCGTGGCGACGGTGCCATCGAACTTCGTTCCGGTGAGGGTTTTGATCTTGTTCAGCGCAAACTCGAGTTCCATCGCGGACTGATAGGGACGGTTGGTGGTCATGGCGTCGAGGGTGTCCGCGACAGCGATGATCTTGGCCATCAGGGGAATCTGGTCGCCGCGGAGGCCGTAGGGGTAGCCGCGGCCATCGATGTGTTCGTGGTGCAGTTCGATGCCGGGCAGCATCTCCTTGAGCTGGGAAACCGGGCGCATGATGTTGGCGCCCTTCACGGTGTGCTGCTTCATCAGTTCGAACTCTTCCTGGGTGAGCGATCCCGGCTTTTTCAGGACGCGGTCGTCCACGCCGATCTTGCCCACGTCATGCAGGAGCGCGGCGATGCGCAAGCGGTCGAGGTCGGCGGAGGACATGCCGAGTTCCTGCCCGATGAGCAGGCTGAACTTGGCGACCCGGCCGGAGTGACCGCGGGTGTAAGGGTCCTTTTCGTCGATGGCCGCGGCGAGCATGCGAATGGAACCGAGGAAGAGCTCGCGGTTTTCTTCGGCGGCCTGCTTGAGGCGCTCGATGAACTCCTCGATGT
>DASPOW010000252.1:0-2251 GCA_035625855.1 Candidatus Methylomirabilota bacterium
GAACAGGCTGTCACTCGGTTGTGCTGCTGTCAAGACAACCGCGGGCCGCCCGTTCCTGCAAGGTCACTGGCGGTGTTCAGTGCCCGCCCCGCGCGGGCGCGCCCGGCGCCGCCGCGCTCGTGTCCAGCGCCTGGAGAAGACCGGGATTCTTGAGCAGCGGCAGCCACTTCTCGCGCACCGCCTGAAATTCGGGCAGGTTGCGCTTGGAAACCGGGTCGGCCGGAGGGAGCCCGAGATGCTCGAAGTTCTTGTATTTCCCGCGTTCGAGAAACCGGAAGTCGAGATGCGGTCCGGTGGACAATCCCGTGCTGCCCACCAGGCCTATGGTGTCTCCGATGCTTACGTGCTGTCCCGCGCGCACAGACAGGCGGGAGAGATGCAGGTACATCGTCTCATAGCCGTTCGCGTGCGCGACGTGCACCATGTTTCCCTCGCCGCCCTTGGCTCCCGCAAACACCACTCGCCCGCTGCCGATGGTCTGCACCGGCGTGCCTACCGGCGCCGCGTAGTCCACGCCTAGGTGGGGCCGCGTCGTCTTCAGAATCGGGTGAAAGCGCGTGTTGCTGAAATGGGAAGTCACGTGCGCCGCGAACTTCAGCGGCGAACGCAGGAACGCTTTCTGCAGCGATTTGCCGTCCGCGGAATAATACGCGGGCTTCCCTTCCGCATCGTGAAACAGCAGCGCCGTGTAGCCTCGGTTGCCGTTGTCGTATTCCGCGGCCAGGATGCGGCCGTACGCGGCCAGTTTGCCGCCCTTGTATTGCTTCTTTTCGACGATGATGCGGAAGGTATCGCCCCGCCGGGTGTCGGTATAAAAATCCAGGTCGTAGCCGAAGATTTGCGCCAGTCGCACCGCCAGCTCGGGAGCTTCGCCCGCGCCCTGCACCCCGTTGAACAGCGAGTCTTCCACCGATCCGCTGACCGCGGCCACAACGTTGCGCAGCTCGACGGAGCGTACTTCCGCGGCGAAACCCGGCGCCGCAGGCACGATGCGCAGCTTCCGCTCCGCGTCGATGCGGTATTCGATCAGCCGCAGTTCGCCGTCCACCGAGCGCCCCACGGTGATGGTGTTGCCCGCGCGCACCTGGCGCAGATTGAACACCGTCTGCGCCGCGGCTGAAGCTCCGGCGGACTCCTGCGGCGAAAGGCCGAACTTCTGGAGCGCGGCAGCGAAGTTCTCGCGCGCGGGCATCGCGTTTTCCGTGGGAAGAATCATCCGGCGGCGCGTCTCCGCCGCCGCCTCGATCGCCAGTTGCTCCTGGCGCTGCAACTCGCTCGTGGCGATAAGACGCAGCCGGAAAATGTAGCCGAGCGTTCCCGCTCCCGCTGCCATCACCGCCAGCACTACGATGACAAAACTCCGCCTCACAAATTCCTCCCACCCGTGCCTCGCGGGAAGAAAACGAGCGTACCGCGCCCCGATGCCTTGCTCAAGGGGCAATGCGCAAGAAATGACGCGAGGAAGGAAACGGGCGGAAAAAGTGGACCCTTAGTTCCCGGCGGCGCGGGAATAGGTGTCGCGGGGAGGAAGGTCGGCGAAGTAATTCTGCGCGCGCAGGCGGCGGTAAATGCGTCCGGCGACAACCGCTGCCGTCGGCCCCTTCACGCGGCGGTTGCGCCCGCGAATCAGGATAACCAGGGCGATCTTCGGCTTGGCGCCGTCGGCGTAGGAAACAAACCAGCCCAGGTGCGATCTTTCATCCGAGCACGTCCCGGTCTTTCCCAGGGCCATTTCGTCGCCGTCGGAATCATAGCTGGCGCGTCCCGTGCCGTAGAGCACCGCTGCGAGCATGCCTTCCCGGATCGGCGGCAGCAGCGGCGCAATGTCCAGTTGCCGTTTGACGCGCGGCATGAAATTCTGCCGCTCTTCCTCCGTGCGCGGATACTGCAGGTAATAGAGCGTCCCGCCGTTGGCGAACGCCGACGCCATCGAAGCCAGCTCCAGTGGCGTCATCTTGATCCCTTCGCCGAAGCTGGACATCCGTGCGACGCCTCCGCGGACCGGAGGAGCCAGCGGAAAGAAACCCGCGTGTTCTTCGGGCAGGTTGTAGCCGGCGGTTTCGCCGAGCCCCAGCATGTGCGCGTAGCGCGCCACCGTGTCAAAACCCATGCGGCGCCCCAGTTCCTCGAAAAACTGGTTGTTCGAGTGGGCCATGGCCTCGGTGAGGTTCATGTACTTGCGCCGGCCGACCTTCAGCATCGTTTCGCTGGTAATCACGTTTTCTTCGAGCGCGGCGACGGCGATGGTGGG
>DASPOW010000253.1:0-14900 GCA_035625855.1 Candidatus Methylomirabilota bacterium
CGCTAGGCCGTCCCGCGGTCCATCTTCCCCCTCGCGCTCTGCGTGCCGCGCGCGTTGTGATAGATTCCGCCCTGAGGTGCCCGTATGCGTCGTTCTTTGTCGAACGTCATCTTGATGGCCGCTGCGGCCGTACTTTTCTGCGCCTTGCACGCCGCTGCTCCCGCTCCAGCGCAGGAAAAACCCGCGCCCCCGGCGGAGGGCAACTTCACCGTCAAGGACTTCCGGTTCAAGTCTGGCGAAAGCCTGCCCGAACTGCGCCTTCACTATATGACCATGGGCACTGCGGTGCGCGACGCCGGCGGCCGCGTGACCAACGCCGTCCTGGTGCTCCACGGCACGACGGGCTCCGGCCGGCAATTCCTTGCGCCACAGTGGCAGAACGAACTAACGCTCCCGGGGCAGCTTCTCGACCGCTCAAAGTACTTCCTCATCTTCCCCGACGGCATAGGCCACGGCGGTTCTTCCAAGCCCAGCGACGGCTTGCACGCCAGATTCCCGCGCTACGAGTACGACGACATGGTCGCCGCGCAGTACCGGCTTCTGACCGAAGGGCTTGGCGTCAATCACCTGCGCCTGATCATCGGGACATCCATGGGCTGCATGCACTCCTTTGTCTGGAGCGAGACCTATACCGACTTCATGGACGCCTTGATGCCCCTGGCTTGCCTTCCCGTGCAGATTGCCGGGCGCAACCGCATCTGGCGCAAGATGGTCATCGACGGCATCCGCAACGATCCGGAATGGAAAGGCGGCGATTACACTCAGCAACCCCACGGGGCCATGGTCGTGGCGCTGGATTTCCTTCTGATCGCCGGGAGCGCGCCCCTTCCCATGCAGAAAACGCTTGCGACGCGCGACGCCGCCGACAAGTCCCTGGAAGACTTCTTCAAGGCCCGCGCCGGAGGCTTCGACGCCAACGACTTTCTCTACGCCGTGGACGCTTCGCGCAACTACGACCCGTCGCCCGATCTAGAAAAGATCAAAGCTCCCGTAATGTGGGTCAATTCCGCCGACGACTTCATCAACCCGCCGGAGCTGGGCATCGCGCAACAGGAGGTAAAGCGCATCAAGAACGGGAAATTCGTGCTCATTCCCCTGAGCGAGAACACTCATGGCCACGGGTCGCACACCTGGGCCGTGCTGTGGAAGCAATATCTTCAGGAGTTGCTGGAAAAGTCGGCGCCGAAGTGATGCGCGGCCGGCCGCGCAGAGTGCGCGTGACCGGCTTTGCGTCAGGAACGAGCCTGTTTCCAGCCCGGGCAACCGGCTGAAACAACCGCTTGGCCAGGCCGTCTAGAGCAGCGAGAGCCGCATCGCGCGCCCCGGTCCCGAGCGGCATCCTTTCAAAGCAAGCAATCGTCTTTCGGAGAAGAACCATGGGAGCCTCCCGCCGTTTTCTTTGTCTTACGCCGCTACTCGGTCTGTGTGTTGGCTGGTTCGGGTTTGTGCGGAGCGACGCGGCGCTGCCGAGCGCGAAGGAGATCGTGGAGCGCTATGACGAAGCCCTGGGAGGCCGTGACGCGCTTCGCCGCCACACCTCGAGCACGACTCGCGGAACCATGGAGATTCGCGGAGATACCGTTGTGAATCTGTCTCTTGTTTACTTCGCGAGCGCTCCGTACCTTCGCGTCGAGAAAATCTCCCTGCCAAACGGCGTTGAGGTCTTGAACGGGTTTGACGGCGAAAACGCCTGGAGCTTTGATCCCCGCTCAGGGCCGAAGGTCTTTACGGGAGACGAGCGTGAGTCCATGAAACGCGACGCCGATTTCTACTATCCCCTTACCGAGCTTTCCTGGTTCAAGTCCATGGAGACCGCAGGTGTGGAGGACTTTGAAGGGCGCCCGTGTTATCGCTTGCACGGCATCAACAACTGGGGAAAATCGAACGACCACTTCTACGACCGGGAAACCGGTTTGCTGGCCGGCTACGAATTCGCGTCGGACCTCGGCCCCACCCACGAGATCTTCTCGGATTACAAGAAAACCGACGGCGTTCTCGTTCCCATGAAGCAGGTTGTGAAGGCGCAGGGAAAAGACGGCAGGTGGGCGGTTCGGTTTGTTCTGACCTTCGCCTCCGTAACTTTCAACGACGTTGATCGCGCCGTTTTTGCGCCGCCGGAACCGGTCCGCGACCTTCTGGCCAAGGCCAAGCCCGCCTCGCAGTAACCGGGCGTCTGTGCCGCTGATGGAGGACTATTCAGTGGCGGCGCAGCAGCTCAAGCAACCCGTGGTCGCAGTTATCGTACGTTGCCCGCGCCCCTCGGCTCGCCCCGCGGGAGGCCCAGTTGTGCTAAGGTAGCCGCCAGATTGTTCCCCACTTGCGGCCCCTTCGTGCGGGAGGCGCCACGCCATGAAAGCCAGGGTTCTCCGGCGTATTTCGGCCCTGCTGGCGATTGCGGTTCTGTGCGGCTGCTCCGCGCTGCCCGAAGAAGACGCGCGGGTCAAAGCCGTGCGCGCTTTCTTCAGCGGCCAGAACGTGCTCATCACTTACCGCGAAGGAGGCGCGCTCTACGGCACGTATTATTTCCTGCGCGTGCAGTTCTGCCGGTCGGGCAATTACACCCTGGTCGGCGAGAGCCACCACCGCACCATGCTCGACAACGATCAGGCCAGCAGCTGGCAGGATCGCGGAAAATGGAACATCGAAACGGTCGCCGGACAGGCCGGCATGCGCTGTGTTTCCGTCTCCGGCCAGAGCGCGTTCTATCCCTCCAAAGGAGTCCCGCAAGGCGACAAGTGGGTGGTCGAGGGCGTGACCGCCATTCGCCAGGGCCCGGCGCAATGTAACTAGCTGCGCGGGCGCTCACTTAACGCTTATTTCGAATCCAGGTATTTCTCCGGAGATTTGTCGAACGCTTCCTTGTGCGGCGGCATGCAGAAGTAGTAGGTCTTTCCCTTGTACACGGAGGTCGGCGAGCTGGGATCCGCGTCCATTTCGCACACCGGGCACAGCGGGTGGTCCGCGGTCGAGACACGCGCCTTGGCGTACACCTGGTTGGAATTGGGATCTTTCCAGCCCTGTCCTTGGTACTCCATTTCGTAGGCGACCTTTTCCGCTTTCTCCCGGCCGTAGTAGCGCTCCACCACGCGCAGCGCCAGGTCAATGCCGGAAGAAAGTCCGCCCGAAGTCGCCAGGTTGCCGGCTTCCACGAAGCGCGCTCCGCGCTTCACCTGGATTTCGGGGAAACTCATGGCCATCTCTTTGAACGAAGCGTGGTGCGTCGTCGCGGGCTTGCCGTTCAGCAGTCCCGTCGCCGCAAGGATGAGCGCGCCCGTGCAAACAGACATCGTTACATCGGTTTTCTGGCTTACTCTTCGAATCCAGTCCAGCATGGCCCGGCTGCTTCCATTCTGCGCTGGAATCACCAGGACCTTGGGCATGGGAGCCGCAGCGAAAGTGTAATTCGGAATGATCCTCATTCCTCCCATGGCCTGTATGCTCTTCGGCGTTTCGGCGACCGTGTATGTGCTGAATCCGCTCTGGTGGAACACTTCCCACGGCCCGGCGAAATCGATGACGACGGCGTCTTCGGAAATGAGGAACGCCACGGGAATCCGCTTCGTTCCTTGCGGCGGCTTCAGCGGATTTGGCTCGTCCCCCTTTCCGCTATTCCACACCGCGGCCCAGGCGGGGCGTGAAAGGGGCAACGCCGTCATCAATCCCAGCACCGCCGATCGTCGCAACAAGTCTCTTCGCTTCATGTTCCTCTCCTTGTTTATTTATTAGTCTGGATTTCAATCACTGCGTCACCGACAGGCATTGAGCGCACCCACTGAACCGAAATGTGCCGTTCCAGTTCGTATTCCGATCCCGGCCCCAGATACTGAAACGCTTCAAATTCAAAGGGCAGCCCTTCCGACGCCAGGACCGCATCTCCATCGGTCACTTGCAGGTGGAGGTGCGGCGCCGTCGCATTTCCGGAGTTTCCCAGGAGAGCGATTACGTCGCCTTGACGGACCTGCTGTCCGGGGTGAACCTTGATGCTGCTTTTCTGAAGGTGGGCATAGGTGACGAACGTTCGCGGCGCGATGCGCATCACCACGCAGTTGCCGGCGATATTGTGCAGCGTGACTTCTTCCGGGAGTTTACGAGCGGTGTTTTCGGGGATGTCGTCCACGACTTGCGTGACTTCTCCATCAGCCACGGCATGGATAGGCTCGCCGTAGCCCCACCAGTTCTCATTGCGCGTCGGCGCATCGTGGTAGGAGTTTCCATTCGGGCCGATTTTTATCCAATCGATGGCGAAACGCTGCGCGATGCGGGCGTGGCCTTCCAGTGCGACCACGGCGCGGCGATGCGGCGACCGGTTGGAAGGTCCGTCTCCGGCGAACCAGGTCCCCGCAACGAAGGGAAAGCCGAGCCGCGGCGGGACTTCCTTGCGAACCGGCACCGGGAAGTCCTCGAGGGTACTTTCGTTTACCGGGCCCTTTGACGCTTGGCCGACACGGGCGTCGGTGAAGACAATCCGATGATGCAAGTAACCAGGTGGCTCGCGATTCGCCTCCAGCTCAATCCACAAGAAGAGTATGGTTCGTTCCCCAGGGTCGACGCTCACAGCTCCCTTCGAGCCGGCAGCGTGCAGGCCCACCGGGTTCAGCATGTCCGCAAGTTCCTTGACGGAATAAGCGGCCAGAGAATCGCCGGCAGCGTCTCCAGCGGACACGGTCACCCTCTGCAGCATGAGGGGTTTCGCCTCGAAGTTCGTGATGTGTAACTCATAGGCGAAAATCTGTTTGGCGCCCGCCCGCACCGGCATCGGATCGACGGGGCAAATGACGTCCACCCTCGGTCCGCGCTGTTGCTTCGCTGCAACCTTGGATGTTTGCAGCCCCGCCTGCGCGAATGCCGCCACCGTCGCAGCGAGCATTGCCGGCAAGGCAAGCTGAGCACGCACCGCATTACTCCGTGCGCAGGGCCACGAGCGGATCCACTTGCGCGGCGCGCCGCGCCGGGATTGCACAGGCCATTACCGCCGCCGCGGCCAGCACCCCTGCGACGGAGAGATAGGTCGCCGGATCGCTTGCCCCGACGTGGAAGAGCAGTTTCTGCATGCTGCGCGTCAGCGCAAATGCTCCGGCCAAGCCCATTGCCGATCCAAGGAGCACCAGGGTCATGCCCTGCCTCATCACCATTCCCACAATCTCTCCCGGCCGCGCGCCCATCGCCATGCGCACACCGATTTCGTGGGTGCGCTGGCTCACGGAGAGAATCATTACGCCGCTGATTCCCGCAGCCGCGATTCCAAGGGCAACCAGGGCAAAAATCCCCAGGAGCGTGGTGGTGAGCCGCGGCGCCGCAATCGAGTCCGCGCGCACCTGTTCGAGCGATCGCACCTGTGCCGCGGGCTGGTTCGGGTCGATGTCGTAGATTTGGCGGATAACGGCCCCGGCCAGCGCCACCGGGTCCCCCGCGGTTTTCACGACCAGGCTCGCCTGCAACAACGGCGTTTGCTGCAGCGGCACGTACATTTCATCCGTCGCTTCCCGGTCGAGCCCCAGTTGCTTCACGTCTCCCACCACGCCCACAATCGTGGTCCAGGTCCGCCCGTTGTCCGCGCTGAAGCGTTTGCCGACGGGGTCTTCCCCGGCCCACAGATGTTCCGCCGCTGCTTTGCTCAGGACCGCCACGGCCGGCGCTTTGTCCCGGTCCGCGGCGCTGAAGGCACGGCCTCTGAGCAACGGAATCTCGAGCGTCTTGAAATAATCCTCGCTGACGACCCGAAAGTCGCCGACCGGTTGCGGCTGGCCCTTCTCGATGGGCTGGCCTTCCTTTATGAAGTTCCCGGTCATGTCCATCGGGTCGCTGGCCAACGGGACAAGCATCGTCAAACCCGCCGAACGCACACCGGGTTGTTTCCCGACGTGCTCCAGGAGAGCGTTCCAGAACGCTCCCCGCTTTTCGCGATCGTTGTACTTTGTGAAGTTCAAGTAGATGTTCATGGTCAGGACGTTGTCCGACCGGAACCCTGCGTCCACGCGCTGCAGGTTCATCAACGTTCGCAGCATCAGGCCCGCGCCGGTGAGGAGGAGCAGCGAGAGCGCCACCTGCGCCACCACCAGCGTGCTGCGCAACCTCCGCCGGTTGCCTCCTGCGGTAGCCTGGGCCGAACCACCTTCCTTCAAGCTTTGCGCAATGTGGCCGTGCGCGCCCAGCGCCGGAGCGGAGCCCGAGACCATGCTGGCCAGCACCGCGGCTCCCAGCGCTGCGAGGAGCACCGTTCCGTCGAGGCTTATCTCCGCAGCCCGGGGCGTGAACAGCGCCGCGATGCTTTTCAGCAGCCCAAGGCCGTTCCATGCCAGCAGCAAACCGACGGAGCCTCCGATAAGGGCCAGCAGAAAACTCTCCGTCAGCAACTGCCGGAAAATTCGCAGGCGGCTCGCGCCCAGCGCCGAGCGCACCGCCAGCTCGCGCTCGCGCCGTACGGCACGCGAGAGGTTCAAGTTGGCGACGTTGGCGCAGGCGATCAGCAGCACGAAACCCGCTGCGGCGAGCAGCACCAGCATCGTCGTCCGCACGCCGCGGGAGAATTCCTCGCGCAACGGCTTGATCGCAAGCGAGTAGTCCGGCGCGTAATCGTCGGGATAATCCTTGTACAGGCGTTTGGAGATGACCGCGAGGTCCGCTTCCGCTTGCTGCATCGTGGCTCCCGGCCGCAGCCGTCCATAAACGGAAACCATGCGATTGCCGCGCCCCTCGATGGTCTGTTTGCTCGAGCGGAACGGACACGCCGATGTAGGCATGTAGACGGCGTCTTCACCGGGGAACCGCGGCAGCGGCGGCAGAATCCCGACGACGGTGTGCACGCGGTCGTTCATCGTGAACTTCCGGTTGAGCACGGTGACGTCGCCGCCGAAAGCCTTCTGCCAATAGGCGTAGCTGAGCATCAAGACCGCCGGCGCGCCCGGGTTATCGTCTGCCTCGACGAACAGCCGTCCGTGCAACGGCTTCACGCCCATCACTTCGAAGAAATTCGCGCTGACCACCCCGGTTTGCACGCGCTGCGGCTCTCTGCCTCCCAGGAGCACGAACGCCATGCTGTGGTATTCCACCAATGCGTCGAGTGTTCGGCTCTGGGCGCGGTAGTCGTTGAGGTCCTTCACGGAAAACGGCTGATTGAAAAAGCCTTCCTGGGGCGCCTGCTGCGCCATTACCAGCATCCGTTCGCCGTTGGCGTACGGCAGCGGCTTGAGCAGGACCGCGTGGACGACGCTGAAAATCGCCGTGTTCGCGCCGATTCCCAGTCCGAGCGTGATCACCGCGGCCACGGAAAACCCCAGGTTCTTGCGCATCGTGCGCAGGGCGAAGATCGCGTCTTGGCGGAACATCCCCCAGTGCTCCCGCGGAGCCGTGGCAAAGATTCCCACGATCGTTGCCCACCACAGCCGTACCAGGCCGCCGAATCCTTCCCGCCTGGATGCTTCGGCGTGCTGCTCTTCGAAGGTCTGCTCCATCTCCGCGCCGAAGTCGCCGCGAAAATCGGCCGGCAACAGCTTGAGAAGCATCCTGTAGAAGCCCGTGGTCTTGAACGTTGTTTCAGCCATGGCGGTTCCGATTCTCTAGCGCCCTACGACTGCGCCGGTCGCAGCCGTTTCAGCAACCTCCGCGACCGCGCCAACTCCACCATCTTCTGCAGGCGCTCCGCCTCGGCCTCCGCCACGGCGTGGCCCTTGGTTGTCAGCCGGTAGTAGCGGCGCCGCTCGTCGTCGTTGGCCGCCGGCCGCCCGCGGCGTTCGGCGATGAGCCCATCATCCAGGAGCCGCTTGATGATTCCGTAGAGCGTGCCGGTGCTGAGCTTCACCTCGCCGCCGGTGCGCAATTCCACTTCCTTGAGGATGGCGTAACCGTGCAAGTCTTCGCCGGCCAAAGCGAGCAATACGTGGAACATCGCCGTGGTCAGCGGCCCTTGGGATTGGTCGTTGCGAATCGGTGGCGTCATGGCGTTCTCCCAGCGGGCTCTCTGGCGTCCGGCACTATATCGTCAGACGCCATAGTTGGCCGCACCGGTATAGACGATGCCGCGAGGGTTTTGTTTCTGGTTTTGGCTGGAAAATCCGGCCGGGGTCGGCGGCCGCCGGCGCCTCGGGGACGGTATCCGGCCGGTCTTCGGATGCACGCGGCCCGGCAGCGGCGAAAACCGAAGAGATCAGCGCCGCTCGGCGGCTTCCTGGCTGGCGCGGATTTCCTGCCAGCGGCGCGGGCGCTTGCTCGCGGAGAGAACCTTCTTGCGAAGACGGATGGATTTCGGCGTGATTTCGACAAACTCGTCGTCGGCGATAAACTCGATGGCCTGCTCGAGGCTCAGCTCGTGATGCGGAATCAAGCGGATGGCTTCGTCCGCGGTCGAGGAGCGCATATTGGTCAGTTTCTTTTCCTTGGTGATGTTCACGTCCATGTCCTGCTCGCGCGTGTTTTCGCCGACGATCATGCCCTCATAAACCTCTGCGCCGGGACCAATGAACAGTTCGCCGCGCTCCTGGATATTCCACAGGGCGAAGGCGGTCGAAACTCCCGCCCGGTCGGCGACGAGAGCACCCGTCGGGCGCAGAGCCATCTCACCGGCGTAGTCGGTCCATCCGTTGAAAATGGAATGGATGAGCGCGGTGCCGCGCGTGTCCGTGAGCAACTGGCTGCGCAACCCGATGAGGCCGCGCGAAGGGATCCGAAATTCCATGCGCACCCGTCCGGAGCCGTGATTGATCATGCGGGACATTTCCCCGCGCCGGCTGCCGAGCGTTTCGAGAATGATGCCGATGAAATTCTCCGGGCAATCAATCACCAGAAGCTCGAGCGGCTCGAGCTTCCTGCCGTTTTCCGAGCGAACGACAATTTCTGGCTTGCCCACCATCAGCTCGAAACCTTCCCGGCGCATGGTCTCGATGAGGATTGCGAGCTGCAATTCGCCTCGGCCCAGAACGCGAAATGATTCCGGCGAATCCGTGTCTTCCACGCGAATCGAGACATTCGTCAGCAATTCTTTTTCCAGCCGCGCGCGGAGATCGCGGGAAGTGAGGTAGCTTCCTTCATGCCCGCAGAGTGGCCCGGTGTTGACCGTAAAAACCATGGCTAGCGTGGGTTCATCGATGGCCAGGGGTTCCAGGGGCGCTGGATTCTCGAGTTCGGTCACGGTCTCGCCGATTTGGATCCCCTCGACGCCGGCAATCGCCACGATGTCGCCGGCGACGGCGGCTTCGGCTTCGTCGCGCTCGAGTCCGCGGAAAGTGAAGAGTTTCGTGATGCGCGCAGACTGCACAGAACCGTTGAGTTTCGCGATGGCGGCTTCGGCTCCGCGGGGCAGCGTGCCGTTAAAGACACGTCCGATGGCGATGCGCCCAAGGTAGTCGCTGTAGTCGAGGTTGGTGACCTGGATTTGCAGCGCCGCGGCGGGATCGCCCTGGGGCGCGGGAATCTTCTCGACAATGGTCTCGAAAAGCGGAAGGAGGTCGCGCGAGGCGTCACCCAGAACGCGATGAGCGATTCCCGCGCGGGCATTGGCGTACAGCACAGGGAAATCGAGCTGCTCTTCCGTGGCGTCCAGATCGATGAAAAGGTCGTAGATTTCGTCGAGGACCTCGGCGGGGCGCGCGTCGGCCCGGTCAATCTTGTTTAGAACGACGACCGGCGGCAGCTTCGCCGCCAGGGCTTTTTGCAGGACGTAGCGGGTCTGCGGGAGCGGGCCTTCGCTGGCATCCACCAGGAGAAGGACGCCGTCCACCATGCGCAAGGCGCGCTCGACTTCGCCGCCGAAGTCGCTGTGTCCGGGCGTGTCCACGATGTTGATTTTCGTGCTGCGGAAAAAGAGCGCCGTGTTCTTGGCGAGAATCGTGATGCCGCGCTCGCGCTCGAGTTCGTTGGAATCCATCACGCGTTCGACGACTTCCTGGTTGTCGCGGAAAATGCCGCTCTGGCGCAGCATGGCGTCCACCAGCGTAGTCTTGCCATGGTCCACGTGGGCGATGATGGCGATGTTGCGGATGTTCTGATTCATTTCGCTAGCACGCCGGCCAACAAAAAAGGCTGCTGATGGAACGAGCAGCCCGCAGGGAACTCCCGTTATCTGTTGCCGCAGTGTTTCCTGCTGTTATTGTAGCAGAGGAGCAGGGATTTACGGCCCAGGAATGGGGGCGGTTTCGGGCGCCACGAGGATTCGCATGGAGAACCCAAGTCTTGCACAGTACGCAGACATGCTGAGGGTGGCCGTGCAGGAGGCGAAGAGGGGATTGGCCGAAGGGGGAATCCCGATCGGGGCCGCACTGTTTGACGCCGGCGGAAAGCTGCTCGGGAGCGGGCATAACCGGCGCGTGCAGGAGGGCGACCCTTCAGTCCACGCGGAGACGGACGCGTTCCGCAAGGCGGGGCGGCAGAGAAGCTACCGGGACAAGGTAATGGCGACGACGCTGGCTCCCTGCTGGTATTGCAGCGGGCTGGTGCGGCAATTCGGAATCGGCACGGTCGTTGTCGGTGAGTCCGTGAATTTCCGCGGCGGGATCGACTGGCTCGTGGAGAACGGCGTGCGCGTGGTGGACCTGCACTCGGAAGAGTGCATCGCGATGCTGGCGAAGTATACGGTGGAGCATCCCGAGGTCTGGAAGGAAGACATCGGGGAAGAGTGAAAGCGCTCGCCGCTCGTGCTTGAGCATTTGCGATGATTGAGGCACGGACGAATCGCGCCGTGACCCTCCCTGCGTCCCGGTCAGCGACCGGGACCCCAAATCGTGATGACAGACGGCCAAATGTCCGGCGGCAGATGCGGGCTACTCATAACGAAGCGCAACGAGAGGGTCGAGGCGCGCAGCGCGGTGCGCGGGGACATAACAGGCCAGGAGCGAGCACGCGCCGAGGGTAGCTCCGACGGCGACGAACGTGACCGGGTCCGCAGGTTGCACGCCGAAGAGAAAGTCGCTCAGCAACCGCGTCAAAGCCAGCGCCGCGGCTACGCCGATCGAAATGCCCAGCAACGCAAGGCGCAGGCCCGAGCCGACGACGAGGCGCAGGATGTCGCGGTTCTGGGCCCCCAAGGCGATGCGCATGCCAATCTCCCGGGTGCGCTGGGCAACCGAAAAGGAAAGGACGCTGTAAATCCCCACCGCGGATAGTAGGAGCGCGAGCCCGGCAAATCCGGCAAGCAGAGCCATCACCATGCGCGCATCGCGCCTCTCGGCAGCGACAGCCTGGTCCAGGGTCTGGACATCGGAGACCGGTAGATCCCGGTCAATGCGATGAACCTGCTCCTCGACGGAGCGGGCGAAATTCGCCGGATCCATACCGGGCACGGCGCGCAGAACGAAGTCGTGCGGCGCGATGACGAAGGGATACTGCTCAAAGGGAACGTAAAGCTCGGGGTGTGCGCCCCCCTCCGGTCCCTGAGTCAGAACATTTGCGGCGACGCCGACGACGGTCATCCACGGGAAATCCTCCACGGGATGTAGTCGCTTGCCGAGCGGGTCTTGGCCGGGCCATTGCGAACGCGCCAATTCTTCGTTGACGATGGCGACGTGCGGCGCGGCTTGTGTGTCGTGGGCGTCGAACGCTCGGCCGCGCCGCAAGGGAATGTGCAGGACGCGGAAATAGTCCGGCCCGACGACGATGTAGTTGGCATCGGGGACCTGCCCAGCGGGCGGATGAGGGTTTTCGGCCGTGGCGAAAGACTGGCCGGCCCAACCTCCGACGGGCAGGCCGCGCGAGACGCTGGCGCATTCGACGCCAGGAAGGGCTTCGACGGAGGCAATCAGGCGACGCCAGAATTCCGACTGAGCCTTCGAGGTCGAGTAGCGGACTCCGACGAGGGGCACGCGCACGGCGAGGACGTGGCCGGGCTCGAAGCCGAAGTTCACGCGCACGAGGGCCGCGAGCGTGCGGGCCATCAGGCCGGCGCCGGCAAGAAGGACGAGCGCGAGGGCGATTTCCGAGACGACGAGGACAGCGCGCAAGCGGCGAGCATGGACACTGTGAGAAGCACCGCGGCTCACTTGCTTCATGGCGTCGACCAGGCGCGGAGAGGCGGTGTGAATCGCCGGAACGAGCCCGAAGAGAAGGGTAGTGGCAAGCGCCATCAGAATCGCAAAGCCCAAGATGCCCGGGTTAACTGCGGCGCCAAGCCCGGGGGCGGAGCGGAGAAGGTATGCCGGAGCGACGGCCGCGAGGCCGCGAGCGCCCAGGACGGCAAGCAGAATTCCAAGCCCCCCGGCTGAGAATGAAATCAGGAGGTTCTCAACCAGAACCTGGCGGACCAAGCGGGCTTTTGCGGCACCCAATGCAGTGCGCACGGCAAATTCACCCGCGCGCGCGGCACCGCGCGAGAGGAGAAGATTGGCAACGTTAACGCAAGCGATCAGCAGAACAAACGTGGCCGCGCCGAAAAGTACGAGAAGCGCGAGTCGCGTGTCTCCGGAGATCAGGACGCGAAGGGGAAAGAGCTGGGCGCGCCAGCCACTAACTTCCGGGATTCTCTGCTCGAGGGCAATGGAAGCGTTGTCCATTTCTTCCTGGGCCTGCTGTAGGGAACTGCCGGGACGCAGACGCCCGACGGCGTAGTAGTCGTTCCAGGTATTTTGCGGGGTCAGGCCGGGGCCGGAAACCCACAGATCGGGTACATCCAGGTAGGGCGCCGCGTACAGGTGAGGAAATCCCGCGGGCATGACGCCGACGACGACAACGTCCGAACCGTTCACGCGAATCACCCGGCCAACGATGGTTTCGTCCGCGCCGAAGCGCTGCTTCCAAAGCGCGTGGCTGAGAATGGTAAACCGGGCTGCGGCGGATTTGTCTTCGCTGGCGGGAAATGTGTTGCTGCCGTAAAGCGCCGGGACGCCGAGCAAAGAAAAGAGATTGCCGGAGATGCCTTCGCACGGGAGTTCTTCGGGATTTCCGCCGGTGAGTACACAGGATTTTTGCTTCCAGGTCGCCACGTCCTCCCACGCTCGCGCTCCAGCGCGCCAAGCAAGTAGTTCCGCGGCGGAGTTGGCGTTGCGCACCCAGCCGCGCGGCGGATTGCGCTTCATGATGGAAACAAGCCGCCCTGGGTCCTTGAACGGCAAGGGCCGAAGCAAGGAAGCGTAGACGGCGGAAAAGATGGCGGTGTTGGCACCAATGCCGAGAGCCAGCGTAAGGACGGCTACGGCGGTGAAGCCGGGAGATTTGCGCAACATGCGCAAGGCGAAGCGGAGGTCCTGGAAGAAAGAGTCGAAGAACGGGAGGCCGCGGCGTTCGCGATGAAGTTCTTTGATGGGCTCGATGCCGCCGAGGCGGAGGAGGGCTTGGCGGCGGGCCTCGGTGGGGGACATGCCGGCGCGGAGATTATCGGCGATGTGGAGTTCGAGATGTGAATCGAGTTCAGCGGAGAAGTCGGCTTCGTTGGCGCGTCTGCGGAAGAGGTTGGTGAAGCGGAGAAGCCAGGCGCGGAGGCTTCTCATGCGGATTCCCTCCGCGCAGAAAGAAAGCGCGCAAGGATGGCGGTGGCCTGCTCCCAATCCTGCGCTTCGCGTTCGAGCTGTTTCCGGCCGGCGCGAGTGAGTCTGTAATACTTGGCTTTGCGGTTGTTGTCGGAAACGCCCCAATCGGAAGAGATGGAACCTTCCTGCTCGAGTTTCAAGAGCGCGGGATAGAGCGTGCCGTAATTCACGGAGAGGAGATCGCCGCTGGTCTGCTCAATGCGGCGGGCGATGCCATAGCCGTGAAGTGGACCGAGGGTTTGCAGTGTCTTGAGGACCATGAGGGCGAGGGTGCCCTGCCAGACGTCGAGTTTCGGCGACACGGGACCTCCTATGGGAGGCCCATAGAGATACTACACTGTCCTATGGGAAGGCAATAGGAAATTGTTTCGGCCCGCGCGGCGAAGGCCGCGGCGAAAGACTGCTGACTGCTATGCGGCTAGCGCGGACAGCTGAGTTGACCGTCGACGTTGGAGACGGGACCGCGGCAGCGATAAACATCGTCCAATTCGGTCCAGACCCATCGGCCGCGGCGCGTCTGGCACTCCGCGCGGAGCCGTCCGTGTTCGATGGAAACGTTGCGGCAGGTCAGAGTGTAATCGCCCGGCGGCAAGCGTTCCTCCCGGTCGCGGTCCCGGTCGCGATCTCGGTCCCGGTCTCGATCCCGATCAACGTCCTCTCTTGCGCAACGTAGCTGCCCGTCCACATTGACGATGCGTTCGCGGCACCGCTCCCAACCCTCCAGGGCGGTCCAGACCCAGCGGCCGTCGCTCCGCAGGCAAAAGGCGCGAAGCACCGGACCTCGAAGATAAATCTGCCGACAGGATTCGAGATACGGACCGCGCGGCAACATTCCGCCGCGCGAACAGGCAAGCTCGCCGCCATCATTGACGATGGGTCCGGTACAGCCGTCGATGTCGTGGAGAGTGGTGCGGCGCCAGCGCCCGTCGGGGGCCTCGCAGACCGCGTCGAGATGGTCCCCGCGGCGGCGAATGTCGCGGCAAGTAAGGACGTAGGGTCCATAGGGGTACAAGCGGCGACCGCGCCGCTCGCAGCGGAGCTCGCCATCAACGTTGGCGATATCGCCGCCGCATTCGCGCCAATCGTAGAGCTCGGCGGCGCGCCAGCGGCCTTCGTTGTCGCGGCAAAACGCGAACAGCGCGACGCGATCCACGCGGACGTCGCGGCAAGACTGCAGATAGCTGCCCGGCGGTGCTTCCTGAGCCAGTGTGGCGGCTGGAGGCAAACTAAGAAGAACAAGAACAGCGATAGCAAAGAAAAGTGCGCCGGCGAGATAACGCATAGAGACCCTCCGTTTTTTCTCTACAGGCGAGGCTTGCCCTGACCCGGTTCAGACTGAAGACGCGTTGGACCTAGACAACGCGCCGATAATGGGATTATCCCGCCCACAGCCCGGCTAAGCCAGCGAATTCGCGCACCCTGCCGCGAGCGGGCGGAGATTACAAGGGCGGC
>DASPOW010000254.1:0-2277 GCA_035625855.1 Candidatus Methylomirabilota bacterium
GGCGCCGTTGTTGTTTCGTGCGTCACGGAAGAAGTTAGCGAGCCCTAACTAGCTTCGAGGCAACTCGCAACAGCTCAGGGCGTGGGGGCTATGAAGTCAGCGGGGAGCTGGTAGTCGGGGTAGCGGCTGCGAAAGGCGCGAAAGGCGGCTGCAGCCTCTTCGTTGCGCCCGCTCAGCCGCAGCTGCTCGATGTGTGCAAGCCAGCCTTGCGGATCGTTCCCGAGGTCGTCCGCGGCGGGGTGGGCTTGGGATCGTTTCTGGGTCAATGCCTGCCTCGATGCCGCTTCTGCCGAATTGGACTTTGCGGCCCCCTCCTGCGCGCTGGACGGGGCTGGAGTGCTGACCGCGGGGGGGGATTGGGCCGCCCGAGGCTGCGCTGGTGCAGCCGCGGGTGACGGCAAAGGCATGCCTTGGGGCGCCGCCGAGTCCTTGGCCTTTGGGACGACCGGCGGCTCGGGCACGCTTTCGATCCGCGTTTCGCGAGACCCGGCGGCTTCTGCGGCCCGTCGAGGCGCGGGCGTCAGCGGACTCGGTGCGACTTTCTTCTCCTTTGGTGTGTCTGGCGCCGCGGAGGGCGTCGTCCCGGCATGGTCCCTCGCGGCTCCCGCGCCCGGCGCTGCGGGCTGCGTGCCGGAAACCGGCAGCTGCGCCTCGCGCTTGCCCACCATCACGGCGACTGTCGCACTGATGACCACCAGCGCTGCGATCGATGCCGGAACGCGCCACGAAGCTCCCCAACGCGCGACGCCCGGACCGGCTCTTACTTCTCGGCGGGCAGCTGCGCCGATGGCCGCATCGAGGCGAGCCGGCGGCACTTCTCGCGCCGCTGCACGGTATTGCCCCCTGAGCTCTGCCGTGCTGACAAGCAGCTGCTCGAGATCGCTGTCGTCGGAAGGTTCCGCGCTCACAGATAGTCCTTCATGCCCTCGCGCAACTTGGCGAGCGCATAGCGCAAGCGGCTCTTGACGGCCTCACGGTCGGCACCGGTCACCGCCGCGATTTGCTCTAGGCCGAGCCCGCCCTCCTCGTGGAGCAGAAACGCTTCGCGCTGCGCCAGCGGCAGCGCTTCGACCAGCTCAAGCAGCCGTCTTGCCTGCTCACGCGCCTGAGCCGCGCGCTCCGGCTGCGCCGCCGCAGAAGCTGCGAGCTCGACGGGATCATCTTCTTCGCGATCGAGCGAAACCAGCTCGAGTCCTTTCCCACGGCGGAAGTGATCGATCAGTCGATTGTGGGCGAGTGTGTACAAGTACGTGGTGAACTTGGCCTCCACGCGGTAGCGGGCGCGAGCCTGAACCAGATTCAGCCAGATCTCCTGAAACAACTCCTCGGCAGCGGCGGCGTTGCGGCAGTGACGAAGCAGATAGCGGAACACGCCACCGCGATGGCGCGCATAGAGCGCATCGAACGCGGCAGCATCGCCCGCGCTGAAGCGCAACATCAACTCTTCGTCTGAAGGCATCGCCTCCATCGCCGCGGGAGTATACGCGAGCGGCGTATCCCCCGCGGTTCGAGTTCGTACGCGTTGTCACCGGGGCGGATCGGGCACAAAACGGGCGGGAAACGGGTTCGGATCGCGGGGCCTCGGGGGAATGATGCCGCGCGCCACGAGATTTGCTCGGGAGTCGTAACGCAATTCGACGATCTCATTAGGGAGGTCCGATTCGCGCTCGAAGCCCACGTAGCGCGCGTGCGAGGCTTCGCTGCGACCGTGGCCCGTGCCGATGCCCGGTTCGATCGCGGCCCCGGGTGCCGGCGCACCCTCGACCGAGAAATCCGGAGCGGCATTCTGGGCCGCCGCAGGCGCTTCGCCGCGTCGCTGGGCGGGCGCCGGCTGGCGGAGCTGATCGTCGCTGCGCGGCTCGATGCGCGGCTGCGGCTGTTCCAGCTCGGCCGGGGCCTGAGCTTTGCGACGGAACAGCGCCACGCCGATCACGCCGACCTCGTCTGGTCGTCCGGTTCGGGTGGCGTAGGCGTCGCTTCGGTCCGTGAAATAGAAGGCGGCAATGCGCGCCAGACTCTTGCGCCAGCCGCGTATGTCCAGTGACTGCCATGCGCCGATCACGTACCCGCTCTGACCGGGAGAGGCCGTCTCACCGCTCACCACGTTGACTCCATCTACGGACACAACGGCAAGCAGATCAGCCGCGGTGTTGTTGCGAATGTGCACTTCGTATTCGTCGCCGGTCCGGCCCACGACGTACCAGCGCCCGTCGGAGCGAAATGTCGGAAGCATTGCGCCAGCGCTGCGATCGTAGATGCTAACCTCGGCCAGGGCTC
>DASPOW010000255.1:0-7298 GCA_035625855.1 Candidatus Methylomirabilota bacterium
AGCACGTCGGCAATCAGGCGCGCCACGGTCGGCTCGTCTTCCACCACCAACGCCCGGCCCTTCACCGCGGGAAGCGCCGGCCGGGCGCTGGCCGGGGCCGGGTCTTTGGCCGGCCGGGCCATCAACGGCGATCCGAAAGCCTTCTTCGTGCCCGGCAGTTCGACGGTGAAGACCGCGCCCCCTTCGGAGCGGTTCGCCGCATGCACCTGCCCGCCATGCGCCCGCGCAATCTCCATCACAATCGCCAAGCCCAGGCCGGTGCCGACTCCCGCCGGCTTGGTCGTGAAAAACGGCTCGAAAATGCGCTGCATGAGCGCCGGGGGAATCCCCGGCCCGTCGTCTGCCACCTCGAGACGCACGCCGCCGCCTTCGCTCAGCCTTGTGCTCACGCGAATCGTTCCGGCGAAGGAGCCGGAGGCCTCCATGGCCTGCTCCGCATTGGCGATGAGGTTCGTCACTACCTGCAGGATCTGGTCCTCATCCCCTTCGACGAGCGGCGCCGCCGGATCGAGATCCACCTCCACGCAGATGCGGTGCGATGCCTTCCCGAGGGCCCGCAGTTCCATGGCGCGTTGCACCAAGTGGTTGACGGAGACCGCCTTGCGCTGCGGGGCGGTCTCCCGCCCGCTTTCCAGGAGCTGGCGCAGCATCCGATGGGCGCGCTCGGCTTCGCGGTGGATCATTTCCACTTCTTCTCGCGCGCCGTCTTTTCCGCGCCGCAGCAGGTGCGTATAGCCCAGGATGCTCGTCAACGGGCTGCTCAGCTCATGTGCGATGCCGCTGACCATCTGCCCGATTCCAGCAAGCTTCTCCGTCTGCAGCCACCGCGTCTGGAACATCCGTCCGGCCTGGACATCGCGATAGATCTCCAGCCAACCGGTTCTCGCTCCCGAATCGTCCTGGATCGGCCGCCCGGCCCGCTCGAGCACGCGCGCCACAGGCTTTGCCAGGCGCACTTCTTCGCGGACCGCGCCTTGCTCGTGTTCGACCAGTTCGCGCCAGTGCTGCGCGGCTTCTTCGGGGTTCTCGGCCACAGCGGAAAACCGCTCCAGCAATTCGTCCAGCGAAGCTAGGGCGCGCACGTCCTCGTACGGCAGGCCGGTCAGTTCCGAAAACCTCCGGTTGATTGCCGCAATGCGTCGCTGGGCGCCGAAGATCACAACTCCCTGTTCCATCCAGTCCACCAGCGCACGCAACTCGCGTTCGGACGGCCGTAGCGGGCCGGCCGGGGTTTCCACCGCGGTGACTTCCAGCAGCAGCCCTCCCGAGCCGTGTCCCTGAAACAGCGTGCGCGCACGGATTCGTTTTCCGGCCAGCAGCTCGGCTTCGAAGAGCCGCGTGTCTGATCCGCTCCTGGCGGCCGCCAGCCAGGAACTTGCCGCGTGCGTGTTGCGCAGCAGCCCGGTGAAAGAAGGAATAGCGGTGCCGGTCGCGGCGGCGGCGAGAAGCTGCCGGGCGCTTGGGCTTGCCGCCGCTATCGCGTTGGATTCGTCCAGCAGCACAAGGGCGGCTGGGGACGCTTCGACTCGTTCGCGTTCCTCGAGACCGTACTGCGCCTTTTGCTCCTCCGTTGTCCATTCCGCCAGGAAATCCGCGGCCAAGGCCGCCCGTAATTCGAGCCCCTCGAGCGTGGCCAGCGTGCAGCCTTGCGGGCGCAGACCGGCCACCAACACCCCGAGGACGTTTCCGGCCCGGCGGACGGGAAGCGCGGCCCAACGTACAAACCCCTCGGCGGGCAGCGCCGCGGGATGCTCGCAACCGGTCATCTGGCCGGTGATCAAGGCTCGCCGCCAAAGCTCCGCCAGCGGCCCGCTATCGAGATGAGCCGCCCACTCCGGACTCGGCCCGCACCAAGCGGGCAGGGCCTTGCCGCTGTTCTGCACGTGGCCCACGCAGATAAACCCGACGCCGGCTTGCTCCGCACCCGCAGAGACGATCCGCCTCAGCTGCTCGGGGCCGTTTACGGCGCCGCGGCCTTCGCTCAGAATCTGGCGCGCGAATGCCAGGTCCCTGGCCTGCTCGCGAGCGGCAAACTCCAGCCGCTGGTAGCCAAGCGCCAGCGCCAGGTCCGCTGCAACCGACTCCGCCTCAGCGCGCGGCAGCGCCTGCGGCCCGGCTCGCCATGCCGCCATCAAGATGCCCTCCCGGTCGCCGTCTCCTTCGATGGGAGCCCAGACGGCGCGCTTCATCCCCAGAAGCGGCCCGACCACAGGGTTTCCGGCCGAGTCGTTCAGAGATTGCTCGAAGCTGTTGCCCCCGCGCGCCCATCGCTCCCCCAGAGCGAGTTCGGGCGAGAATCGCTGCCACTCTTCCGGAACGCTCTGCTGCGCGCCGTCCCACACGCATCCGTTCCACCGCCCCCGGCTCGGCAACTCCACCAGCCAAACACCCACGCGATCCGCCTCCGTGCGCGACCGCAACTCCCTGCAGCCGATCTCCGCGAGCTCGTCGCGGCTCGCTCCGCTTCTTGCCGCGCGCGAGAGACTTCGCCCGACACCCGCGGTCCGCTTTCCGGTTCTCCAAAAACCCGCCAAACTTTCCCCCTGGCCGGGTTATCTTCCGAGTCGGAGAAGCGGCTCCGACGCGCGTCCCTTCCCAGATTTCCTGCACCGGTCTTTCCATTCGCATCCTCTTCGTAAACGCTTGCCAATAAACAGCTTCGAATCGCTCTCCGCTGACTTTGCAAGGGAGGAGTCCCAAGTCGAAACTGGAACGATGGCGATTCCCGGAGTGAATTGAGGCGGCAGGAAGAGCAGAACCGCCGCTGCGTTTAGGAGGCCGAGGCGGCCAGGTGGTATTGCTTGAGCTTGCGGTACAACGTTGTCTTTCCGATTCCCAGGAGGCGCGCCGTGGCCAGCTTGTCTCCTCCGGTCTCACGGAGCGTCCGCAGAATGGCCCGCCGCTCCAGTTCTTCGAGCGGGAGCAGCTCCGCCGGCTCGGGCAATCGGTCCCCGGACGGGTACAACAGATTCGACGGAAGGTCTCCAACGTGGATGATGGGCCCGGAGCCGAGCGCCACGGCGCGCTCGATGGCGTTTTCCAGTTCGCGCACGTTGCCCGGCCAGTCGTAAGCCATCAAGCGCTGCATGGCGTCGTTCGAAATCGCGCGCGGCGGGTCCTGCGGGCCCAGCTTGTCCAGAAAATGCGTCACCAGCAGCGGGATGTCGCTCTTGCGCTCGCGAAGCGGCGGCAGCTTCATCTGCACCACATTCAAACGGTAATACAGGTCCTGGCGGAAGGTGTTGTTGCGGATGCCCTGCTCGAGGTCGCGGTGAGTCGCCGCGATGACCCTTACATCAATAGGTCTCCGCTCGGTCGAGCCCACCGGCTTGATTTCGCGCTCCTGCAGCGCCCGCAAGAACTTCGCCTGCATGTCCACCGGCATTTCGCCGATCTCGTCGAGGAACACCGTGCCGCCATTGGCCGCTTCCAACAGTCCTTGCTTGGACTGGAACGCTCCGGTGAACGCGCCCTTCACGTAGCCGAACAGTTCCGATTCGATCAGCGTGGGGGTCAGCGCCGAGCAGTCCACGGGCACGAAGGCCTGGTCCCGCCGCGGACCGCTGAAATGAATCGACCGGGCCACCAATTCCTTTCCCGTTCCGCTCTCGCCCAGGATCAAAACCGGGTATTCGTGCTCCGCGACTTTGCGCATCGTCTTGAACACCCGTTCCATCTTCGCGGTCATCCCGATGAGCCCGCCGAATCCGGGTTTACTCCGCAGTTGCTCGCGGAGCAGGCTGTTCTCCTGATTGAGTTCCACGTCGTGCGCAGCCCGTTCCAGGCGCGCCTTAAGTTCCTCCACGTGGAACGGCTTGGTCACATAGTCCACCGCGCCGAGCTTGGTCGCTTCGATGGCCGAAGGGATGCTGCCATACTGAGTCAGTACCAGCACCGCGGTGCCCGGATAGTGTTCCCTCACCCATTGCAGCAGCTCGAGGCCGCTCGTTTTCGGCAACTTCAGGTCCGTCAAGAGAATGTCACACGGAAACTGCGCCAGGACCTCCAGCGCTTCCTCGGCGCTCTCCGCGGTGAAGGCCCGCAGGCCGCATCGCTTGGCTACTTCCGCGCACAGTTCGCGTGTCGCCGGATCGTCATCCACGACGAGAAAACTCATGGTGACGCCATTCGGTGACAGGGGTGCGTCTTGCATGTTTCCTCGCCTCTTCCGAGGGCGCACTCGGTGCACGCGCGATTCCACAATGGAAACTTTCCCGGGATTGTCCGGTCTCTCCCGGAATTATCGCCTAAGTAACGTCTTCTATTCCAATTTATAAGAGAAGTCAACAATGCGGAGCGGGCGGTCATAGAGCTTGTCCCTTCCGCGGAATTTCCCAAAACGGAACCTGGCGCGGTCCTTTTTGGAATGCGCCCCGGCGCTCGCACGCTCCCTCTCCACAGCCGTAGCTCAGCCGACGTCTTCAGGGCGCGCAAAAAAAAAGCGCGCCCGGCGGGTTCGCCGAGCGCGCCGTCCATAGCAAGATGTCCCTAGAGAGCTAGCGCCTGATGAAGTCCCCTGTCGGCGGCGACTTCTTCCCCGGCGCGGGCTTCTTTGCCGGAGGCGCCTTCTTCGCGGGCGGCGCTTTCTTCGCCGGCGGCGGAGTCTTGGTGCGCCCGCCGATAAGCGTGAGCGAATCCGCCGCATTGAACGGATAGCGCCGCAGGGACTGCTGCCCGGTGGTGCTGAGGGTGACGTCCACGCGGCGATTCGCCGCGAGCACAATCACGTGCATGTTCTTCAGGATTCTGGCCTTCTCCTCGGCCGTGATTTCCGGATCCTCTTCGATGGAACCCTTGACCGTTTCGGGATCGAGTTGGTCCCGCAGGCCGTAGGCCTTCGTCTCGATGCTCGCTTCCGGTACCCCGTGGTCGATGAGGAAGCTCTTCACCTTGTTGACGCGCCGTTCGGAGAGGCCCTGGTTGTAAACGTCGCCTCCGCGTGGATCGGTGTGCCCGCCGAGAATCAGGTGAGCATCCGGCTTGGTCTCGAGATACTTCTTGAAGTCGCTGGCCAGCTCAACGAGCGTCTTCTGCTGGCTGAGCAGCAAGCCGCCCTTGGGGTCCTGCACCGTGGGCTGCGCGGTCACGAAGTAGACGCTGCGCAGCGACAAGCGCATCTCGAGCGCGGTCGGTTTCGGCGCCTGCACCTCCACACCCGTGCTGCTGTCGGCCTTTCCGCCTCTGCCGTCATCCACGCTGCAGGTCACCGTGTAGCGGCCCGGGGCCGCGCCGGTGGAATCGAAATCAAATGTCGGCCCGCTGCCCGAGACCTTTCCGCCGGTGGTCGAGCAGGAGAACGTGAGGGGATCGTTGTCCGGATCGCTGGCCGGGCAGTTGATGCGGGTATGCTCGCCAACGACGATGGGCGAGCGCTCCGTCGAGCAGGAAATCACCGGCGGCCGGTTCGGACGCATCTCGACCTTGATGTCCGCGGAGCAAGACGCGGTGCCGCCGCGGCCGTCATCAACTTTCGCGGTCACGGTATAGGTCCCGACCGCGACGCCCGTCGAATCCCACCGCCCGTCGGGGCCGGTGCCGCTCACCGCACCTCCGGTGGCACTGTAGGAATAGCTCAGGGGATCGTTATCCGGGTCGCTGGCCGTCACGTGCACGGTCGCGGCATCGCCCGAGCCCGCGTACACGCTGGTCGGTGAAGCCGAACAGCTGGCCACCGGAGGATGGTTCGGCGGCGGCGGGGGCGTCAGGTTGCCCCAGCGAAACACGAGTCCCGTGCCGATCCGCATGTTGTCCTGGCGCGTGCTTGGCAGGGAAGGCCCGGAAAAGTTCGTTCCCAGGTAATCTACTTCCACCAGCCGCCACGCCAGACTGTCTTTCAATACTACGTCGAGCCCGCCGCCGGCGGCGAACGCGAACGAATTGCGCCCGTCGTTGGACCCGACAAACTCGCCTCCGCCGCGCACCCCTCCCATCAGCACTTCCAGGAAGGGCACCACGCGGTCGAACTTCCGCACGCTGAACCGCGGCCCGAAGAGGTAGGTCAGCATCTTTCCGCGCTGGTCCACCCCGCCCACGGTGCGTGAATACGCGCCCCCGCCGAATTCGCCCACCGCCCCGACCCAGCGGGAGAAGTTGTAGGCGAAGCCTGCCGTTCCGCCATTCGCATTCAACCCGTCCAGCGGATCCCCGGGGCGCCACCGTGTGTACATGTAAGAGAGCGCGAGTTCCGCCCGCGGAGCCATTCTGCCGAGCCGGTCATCCGCCGCCGCAGCCGGCTTGGGAGTAGGAAAGGGTGTGGTGCGCGGCGAACCCGTGAGGCCCCAGGCGCTGCGGGACGAAGTGTCCGCGGCCCAGGGCGTGCGCCTGACTTCCTTTTCCGGCGTGGCGGACGGCCACAGCGGCGAAGCCACCGTGTCTTTCTCGTCTTCCGCCTTCGAAACGTCCTTTTTCGCGTCCTGCGCGAATAGTGGAATACCCGCCAGGGCGGCAATCAACACAACAGCGCGCCAGTTTGCCATGTCATTCCTCCGCCGGTCTCGTGGAAACGGCATCTACGTACACAAAACACGAACCGCAAACCTTGCTCCGTCCACTCGCCACGACAATTATCTCTTTCACGCGCTTTGAAGCGCGCAACGACACCCTCGCTACGTTGCCTGTGCGAGGAGCAACCCCCAAAAGCCACCCTAGACTAGTCCACGACGCCCTCTCAGGGCAAGTGTTCCGCAACGGCGGCCCGGCCTCGCGGCGAGCAGGCGCAAAGCGGCGACAATCATTTCACTTGACGTTTTTTTTCGTCAAGGGCAAAACCGGCGCGCGGCGGCCAATGCCGCCGGGGCTCCGGCTCGGCGCAACGGCAGCGCAGATGCGATACACTTGAAGCAGAAATGGTTATTGCCAGCCCCATCGATGTGCACTGGACCGGAAGGGTCCGCTCCATTGCCGCCTGCCTCCTGGAAGCCGATGGCCAAGCCGTGCTCCTCGATCCGGGTCCCACCTCGAGCCTTGAGACGCTGCGCGCCAAGCTCGCCAAGCGGGGGATGACCTTCGGGAGCCTGTCGGCTGTGCTGCTTACGCACATTCACCTGGACCACGCCGGCGCGGTGGGCTCCATCGTTCATGAGAATCCGCGCCTGCCGGTATTCGTTCACGAGCGCGGCGCGCCGCACATGGCCGATCCGTCGAAGCTGCTGGCCAGCGCCGGGCGCCTCTATGGCAACCTTTTGCAGTCGCTCTACGGCGATGTTCGCCCCGTGCCGCAGGAGAATCTGCGCGTGCTTCAAGGCGGAGAAAAAGTGCCGGTCGGGAGGCAGAGCCTCGAGGTGGTCTACACGCCGGGT
>DASPOW010000256.1:0-2616 GCA_035625855.1 Candidatus Methylomirabilota bacterium
GGGCGCGGACATCCTGCGCCTGTGGGTCGTTTCACAGGAGTATCAGGCGGACGTGCGCATGTCCGAGCGGGTGATGAATCAGCTCTCCGAGGCGTACCGGAAGATACGCAACACGTTTCGCTTCGGGCTGAGCAACCTCTACGACTTCGATCCGGCGCGCGACGCCGTTCGCAACGAACAACTCGAAGAGCTGGACCGCTGGATGCTCCAGCGCACGGCCGACCTCGCGCAGAAGTGCCTCGACTGGTACGCCGCGTACGACTTTCACCGCGTGTATCACGCCATTCACGACTACTGCGTGACGGACTTGAGCGCCTTCTACTACGACGTGCTGAAGGACCGCCTGTACACCAGGGCCGCGCGGAACCCCGCGCGACGCTCGGCCCAGACCGCCGTCTATGAGATTACGAGCGCTCTCGTGAGGCTTACGGCGCCAATTCTGGTCTTTACCGCCGAGGAGGCGTGGAAGTATCTGCCGAAGAAGTCTGGCGAGCCCGCCAGCGTGCACGTCGCCATGTTCCCGACAAAGGCCGGACTGCAGCAAGATCTCGACGAGCAGACCGGAAGGAACTGGGAATGGCTCTTCCGGGAAGCGCGCTCCGTGGTACTGGCGGCGCTCGAACAGGCGCGCAACAGCAAGAAAATCTCCGGCGCCCTCGAGGCGAAGGTGGCCATCAACGGGGAAACGCCAGAGGCGAGGGAGATTCTCTCGCGACATGCCGCGGACCTGCGCTACCTGTTCATCGTCTCCGGCGCTGCGCTGTCGAAAGACGGTTTGGCGGACGCTTTTCGCCTGGACGGCGTGAAGGGACTTTCCGTGCGCGTGGATCGCGCCGACGGCAGAAAATGCGAACGCTGCTGGAACTACTCGCCCCGCGTGGGCGAGAACGCTCGCTACCCGACCGTGTGCGAGCGCTGCAGCGAGGCCCTGGCCGAAATCGAGCAGGCAGCGGCGCATTGAACTTCGTGGGAACGGAACTACGCGGCGTGCGAAAGTCGTAGTAGCGTTATAGGAGAAGGACCGAAGGGGTTCCGGCGTGCCGGCACGCATCAAATGGCTGTGGCTGACGCTCGCGGTTGTGGTTCTCGACCGCGCCACCAAGGCGTGGTTTGAGTCGCAGACCTACGAAGGCTATCGCCGCGAGTTGGTGCACAACTTCGCTTATTTCGTGCAAAGCCGCAATCCCGGCATGGCCTTCGGGCTGCTCTCCGATACGACTTCCGCGTGGTTTCGCGTGGCGCTGGTCGCCGGTTCGCTTCTCGTGATTGGCGCGCTGGCCTGGCTGCTGGTCGCTGGACGCAGCAGCGCGGGTCTCACGCTGGCGGGACTGGCGCTGCTCCTCGGCGGCGCCACCGGCAATCTCACCGACCGCGTTCTCCACGGGGCGGTCACCGACTTTTTCGAAGTCTGGCTCGGCAGCTATCACTGGCCGGCGTTCAACGTCGCCGATTCAGCCATCACGATCGGAGCGCTGCTCGTCGTTCTGGAACTGCTCTTCGGCGCGAAGGAGCCTGCGCCGGAGACCTCGCAAAACCAGGCGGGATGAAGCAGGAATTCGTTGTTGCCGCCGAAGAAGCCGGCCAGCGCCTGGATCGCTATCTTGCCGCGCGAATCCCGGAATTGAGCCGCACGCGGGTGCAGGAGTTGATCGCCGCGGCGCTGGTTCGCGTGGACGGCAACGCCGTCAAAGGTTCGCACAAGCTTCGCGGCGGCGAGCGCGTCGAGATCGAAGCGCAGCCGCGTCCCGCGCTTCGCGCCGAGCCCGAACCGATTCCGCTCGATGTTCTGTATGAGGACGACGACCTGCTTGTTGTCAACAAGCCCGCGGGAATGACCGTTCACGCGGGGGCGGGCGGGGCCGCCGGAACTCTGGTCAACGCGCTTCTGGGTCGCGGCCAACCGCTCTCGACCGGAGGAAGCCCGCTGCGGCCCGGCATCGTCCATCGCTTGGACCGCCAAACCTCAGGCGCGATCGTGGTCGCCAAGAACGATTTCGCCCACGCGCGCCTGGCGGCCGCTTTCCAGCGCCGCAAAGTCGCGAAGACCTACATCGCGCTCGTCGAAGGGTCGCTTCCGCGAAAAAGCGGGCGCATTGAGCTGGCCGTGGGCCGCGACCCGCGGCGCCGCGAGCGCATGACGGCTCGCCGGGACGTGGCCGGCCAGGCCCGGCCCGCCCGCACCGACTGGCGCGCTCTGGCGAGCTTCGGCGGGTGCACGCTCGTCGAAGTGCAGTTGCACACCGGCCGCACGCACCAGGCCCGGGTGCACTTTGCCGCGCTGCGGCACCCGGTCGTCGGCGACACGCTCTACGGCGCGGCGAAACAGGAACGCGTAGGAAAAATCGCTCTGCCCGAGCTGGGGCGCAATTTTCTTCACGCCGCGCGGCTTTCCTTTCAGCATCCCCGCAGCAAGCAGCCCGTGGAGGTGCGCGCCCCGCTTCCCGGTGAATTGCGCGACTACCTTCGCCAGCTCGCTACGGCGGCCGGGCGGGACCCCGCAGACGTTGACGCTGCCCTTGGCGCATACCTATAATTTTTCTCGATGCGCCAGGGCTTCATTGCGGCTCTCCTTGCTCTTGGGCTTCTGCTCTCGCTACCGCCGAACTACGCCCAGCA
>DASPOW010000257.1:0-3182 GCA_035625855.1 Candidatus Methylomirabilota bacterium
GTCTTGTCCTTCTTGATTGGCCCACCGGTGGTGGCCCCAAAAACGTTGCGCTTGAACGAGGACCGGTCGGCGGCGAAGAAGTCGCGAGCATTCAGGGCGTCATTGCGGATGAATTCGAAAGCGTCTCCATGGAACTGGTTCGTGCCGGACTTGGTGATCTGGTTGACGATGCCGCCGGAAGTGCGTCCGTACTCCGCGTCGTAATTATTGGTCAGAATCTTGAATTCTTCCACGGCATCCGGATTGGGGCTGACCACGATGTTGTTCCCGAGGAAGTCCGTATTGTTGGCGCCGTCTAGCAGGAACGTGAGCGACTCGGAGCGCTGGCCGCTGACGGAAAAGGGATTGCCTGAGGAGTCGTCGGGATCAGGAGCGAACACGCCGGCCTGCAACAAGCCCAGTTGCAGAGTGTCTCGATCGAGCAAGGGAAGATCGCGAATCGCGCGTTCGTCTTCCACTTTGCCCAGACCCGCGCTGGCCGTATCCACCTGCGCCACGACAGCGGTGACTTCCACAGTTTGTGAAGACTCGCCGAGCTTCAGAGCGACATCCACGCGCCCGTTCTGGTTCAGCTCGAGAACGATATTGGTCTGCACGGAAGTTTGAAAGCTCGCATGAGAGACGGTGAGGGAATAAGTGCCGACGATGACGGACGTGAAGAGATAGCCGCCGTCATTGCCGCTCGTAGTGGTGCGGGAAATGTTGGTATTACTGTTCGTCAGAATGACTTTTGCGCCCACGATTACGCCGCCGCTCTGGTCGGTGATCGTGCCGCGCAGCGAAGCTGTATCCTGGCCCCGGGCCACAGCGGAGCATGCAAGGATCAGTGCGAGTAGCAGGACACCCCGGCGAAGACTCAGCGTTTGCCTCATGCCACACCTCCGTAGGCGGCTAGTGCCGGATGAGAGTTACGTAGGCTGGAACGCACCCGCCGAACACCCCAGATCGAGCCGGAACTGCCGAATCACCCCGAAATCAGCGCCGCCTGAAGACTCTGCCAGAGTGTATAAATTCGCGGCTACGAGTTGTCAAGCACGAGGTGACACGGCAACAAGCGCCAAAATGACTTTGGGTTCTTCCAGAAAAGATAAAGGCGGCCGGTGGGGGTGCCGGCCGCCGTGGGCATGGGGTGATGGAGGTGCAGACACTTTCGAAACTCGGCGTCTATGGGGCGCCCAGCCTCGAACACTATGGATTGTGCCAGCGGCAATTGCGGCTGGCGATAGCCCGATAGGTTCATTTTCACCTAGTACCAAGGAACTAGCAGCGCCGCGCTGCTTTTGAATTTGCATTTGTAGGGGAGGGTCTTCGGCCTGTCCCGACTTTACGTCGGGGACCCTCCCGGGGTTCGGCCCCGACGCGAGCCAGACTAACGATATGTGCCCATTATCACTGTTGTGTCGGAGCGCCTGCGAAGGGCTAGTGCGGTTCGGATGAGTAGCGAAGTTGTGCAGTGAAGAGGGCCGAAATGCGGGAGGGTCTTCACACCCTCCCCTACATGCCCGGCCGCGTTTTATCGCATGGATCCATGTGTGTTACATACCAGGTGACAGCGGCGGTTGAACCCACCGGCCTGCGGTGATAGCCTTCGACTAGCTGGCTGCAGCACCGTCCCCGGGGGGACCTCATCGCTATCGCCATGTCTACTCCCGGCATGAAACTCGACCGCTCGCCCGTCGTCGAAGAGCAGATTCTCGTCATCGTTCGCGATCTATTGGCCGAGCTCGGAAACCGTTCGGCTATTGAGACTTGCGCACGCGCGGGCCTGGCCGCGCATCTCGAGCGCGACCTTGGGCTGGGGAGCCTGGAACGCGTAGAGTTGCTGGTGCGCCTAGACAAGGCCTTCTCGGTTCAGCTTCCGGATAGCGCGCTGTCCGAAGCCGACACGGTCAGTGATCTGGTTGAAGCGGTGCTGGCCGAAGGACCGGCATCGCGCGACGCAAATGGCCACGGCCTGGCTTCGCCCACCATCGCGGGGCCAGCGGCAGGATCCGACGGCAGGGATCGGGCATGGCTGCAAGGCCTTCTGGAGACGGCGCAATCTCTGACGGAAATTCTGATCGTGCGCGGCCGCGCCGAGCCTGAAGCCGCGCACATTCACGTTTATGAAGACGACGACCACATCCGCACGATTACCTCCGGCGAGTTGCTCTCCCGCGCTTCGGCGGTAGGCGCGGAGCTGACTCGACGCGGGCTTGCCCCAGGTCAGGCCGTCGCGTTAATGCTCCCGACCGGTGCCGATTTCTTCTTCTGCTTCGCCGGCATCTGGATGGCGGGCGGGATTCCCGTGCCCATGTATCCGCCCTTCCGCGCGGATCGCATCGAGGAGTACGCCGCGCGGCAAGAAGGGATTCTTCGGAACGCCGAAGCGAAGTTCCTGATCACCTTCCGGCAAGTAGAAGGATTGGCCCGCATTCTCTCACCGCGGGTGCCTTCGCTGATCGATATTCTGGACGCAACGGAGCTGGTTCGCGCCGAGCGCTCGTCTGCCCCGCCGCGCTCGGAGCTGCGCCCGACGGACGGGCATTTGCGGGGCCAAGCGCGCGGCGAGGAAATCGCCTTCCTGCAGTACACCTCGGGCTCGACCGGCGATCCGAAAGGCGTGGTGATGACGCACGCCAATCTGCTGGCGAATCTTCGCGCGATCGGCGAGACCGTGAAGGTCCTCCCGGAGGATGTGGCCGTCAGTTGGCTGCCGCTGTACCACGATATGGGATTGATCGGCGCGTGGTTTTTTCCGCTGTGCTACGGGCTTCCGCTCGTGGTGATGTCGCCGCTCGCGTTTTTGACGCGCCCGGAGCGCTGGCTGCGCGCAATTCACAAGCATCGCGGAACTTTGAGCCCCGCTCCGAATTTTGCCTATGAGCTTTGCACGCGAAAGATCGCCGACGCGGATCTCGAAGGCCTCGATTTGAGCTGTTGGCGCGCGGCGTTGAACGGCGCCGAGCCGGTGCGCGCCGATACCATGGAGCGATTCGCCGCGCGATTCGAGCGCTGCGGATTCCGGCGCGAAGCTTTGATGCCGGTTTACGGGCTTGCGGAAGCGGCGCTGTGCGTTTCCGCTCCCGCCGTAGGCTCAGGTTACAAAGTGGACCGCGTCGCCCGCGAAGCCTTCGAGCGCGAGGGCCGCGCCGTGGCCGCCGATCCGGCAGATAAAAACGTCCTTGAATTCGTCTTCGCGG
>DASPOW010000258.1:0-3699 GCA_035625855.1 Candidatus Methylomirabilota bacterium
CCCATCGGCTCGATGGTCACGGAAACGATGAAGGGAATCGAAGTCCCGACTTCTCTGGACAGTTTCTCGATGGCGAGGACGGCCGCCTTGATGTTCCGCGTGTCCTGGCAGGTCTCGATCAGCAGCAGATCCGCGCCGCCGGCGATGAGTCCGCGCGCCTGCTCATGGTAAGCCGCGCGCAACCCCTCGAACGTCACGCCTCCCGTGACCGTGATTGCCTTCGTCGTCGGTCCCATCGCGCCGGCCACAAACCGCGGCTTTGCGGCCGTGGAAGTTCCGTCGGCGGCTTGCCGCGCCAGTTCCGCTGCCCGCCGGTTCAGCTCGAACGCATCGCCGCCCAGCCCGTATTCCGCCAGCACGATGGGCGTGCCGCCGAACGAATTCGTCTCGATGATGTCCGATCCGGCTTCCAGGTAGGCGCGGTGAATTCCCAGCACCACGTCCGGCCGCGTGCGAACGAGGTTCTCGTTGCAGCCCTCGAGCGCAGCTCCGCCAAAATCAGCCGCGCTCAGGTTCCGCTGCTGCAGCATCGTGCCCATGGCCCCGTCGAGCACGAGAATCCGCTGCGCCAGCAATTCGCGCAGCGTCCGGGCCTTTTCTGTCAGGTTCTGCATCCGCTGGAAGGCATTGACTCCTAGAGGGGCCGGCAAGCCGCTAAGACCGGCGCCGGGCCGGGCTGGAAACCCGCTCCATCATTGTAATGGGTTTGCCCCGCGAAATCGAATCGTACGCAGCCGCAATTGTTTCTTTCGCATCGCGGCGCCGCGGGCGGCCCGGACCTCCGCGGACCCGATGCTATACTGCCCAAGCGAGCCGATTCCCTCTTATTTTCCATGACCAAGCGCCTGAGGATTCTCAACATCGTCGGAGCGCGGCCCAATCTGCCCAAGATTGCTCCGCTGATGCGCGTGATGAAGCAGCGCGAAGATGTCGAGCCGATTCTCGTTCACACTGGCCAGCACTACGACCAGGGCCTTTCCGAGATTTTCTTTCGCCAGATGGGCATTCCGGCCCCTGACGTGAATCTGGAAGTCGGCTCCGGCAGCCACGCCGCCCAGACCGCCGAGATCCTGCGCCGCATCGAGCCGGTGCTGCTCGACCGCCGCCCCGATGTCGTCCTCGTCGTCGGCGACGTCAATTCCACCATCGCCGTCTCCCTTGCCGCGGTCAAGCTCGGCATGCGCGTCGCCCATGTCGAAGCGGGTTTGCGCAGCTTCGACCGCGCCATGCCGGAAGAAATCAACCGCGTCCTCACCGACGCCATCTCCGACTTTCTCTTCGTCACCGAAGAGGACGCCATCGCCAATCTCCTCCGCGAAGGCCGCCCCCGCGAAGCCATTCATCTCGTCGGCAATGTGATGATCGATTCGCTGCGCTATTTCCTTCCCGTCGCCCAGAACTCGAAAATCGGCGCCGGCCTCGGCCTGCAGGACGCCGCTGGAAACTGGTCGCGTTTCGCGGTCCTCACGCTCCACCGCCCGTCCAACGTCGATTCTCCGGAATCCCTGGACCCGTTGCTTTCCGCGATCGATGCTGTCGCCGCGGACATTCCCGTAATCTTTCCGGTTCATCCGCGAACCCAGCAGCGCATTGCCGCTTCCGGTCAGGCCCATCATCGCCAGCTTCGCCTGATTCCGCCGGTCGGCTATCTCGACTTCCTCTGCCTGCTCAGCCGCGCCGCGTTTGTCATGACCGACTCCGGAGGCATCCAGGAGGAAACCACCGCTCTCGGCGTTCCCTGCCTTACCCTCCGCGAGAACACCGAGCGTCCCATCACTGTTTCCCAGGGAACGAACCAGGTCATCGGCACGCGCCCGCAGCGCATCGTTGCTGCCGCCCGCGAGCTTCTCGGCGGCAAAGCCAGGCCCGGCCGCATCCCGCCCCTGTGGGACGGTCATGCCGCCGAGCGCATCGTGGACATCCTTCGCCGCGAGCTGCTGGATGTGGCCAACGTGGTTAGCGATGTATCAGTACGCGAACAGGCAAGGTGAAGTGTCTTGCCCGAGGGAGGGGAATTGACTACGCTGACTTTGAGTGAGCCCATCGTGACGACGAAGAACTCCCACGGCAAGCTGACGGTTTGCCTGCTCTCTCCCCATCCGCTGGTCCTCAGCGAGTTTGAGCGTTTGCTCAACAAGCCCCAGTTCAAGGTGATTTCCAAGCAGCTCGAGTCCACGCTCGCGCCCGACATGCGCCAGCTCGAGCCGCCCAAGGCGCAGGTTTACGTCGTGGACGCGCACGCCGCGCGGCAGGCCACCGGCGCGCTCCTCTCCAACATTCTCGAGCGCTATCCCGAAGCCCGCCTCATCGTCGTCGGCGACAAGCACAACGACAGCAACAGTTTTTCGCTTCTCCGCACCGGAGTGAAGGGCTTGCTCACTTACGTCGAGGCGCGCGACCAGCTCCACCGCGCCTTGCCTCTTGTCGCCAGCGGCGGATTCTGGGTCCCCCGCCAGATGCTCTCCGGCTTCGTGGACTCCATCCTCTCGACCCAGGGCCGCCGTCTCAAGACCGATTCCGTCGCTAACCTCAGCCGCCGCGAGCAGGAAGTGCTCGACTCGCTTCTCGAGAATCTCTCCAACAAGGAAATCGCCGGCAAGCTCAACATCGCGGAGCGCACCGTCAAATTCCACGTTTCCAATCTTCTCAGCAAGTTCGGAGTCCGCCGCCGCGCCGACCTGATCCTTCTCTGTTTCCAGCGTAGGACCAACCCGGCCTGAAGCTCTTTGCGGCCTGGCCGCGACGCCGGAAAGGTCAGCTCTTGAACCGGAAGCGCAGGATGCACCACAGCGCCTGCACGCCGTCTTTCCAGGTGATTTTCTTCCCCTCTTCGTAGGTCCGCCCGGCGTAGGTGATCGGCACCTCGTACACGCGCCACTTGCCCTTGGCAATCTTCGCCGTAATTTCAGGCTCGAACCCGAAGCGGTTCGACTTGAGCTGAATCCCGGTCAGCACCTCGCGCCGGAACACTTTGTAGCATGTCTCCATGTCCGTGAGTTTCAGGTTGGTCATCACGTCGGAAAGCAGCGTCAGGAACTTGTTCGCCACGTAGTGCCAGAAATAATGCACTCTCTGCGGCCCGCCCAGGAATCGCGACCCGAATACCACGTCCGCGCGGCCGTCGATGATGGGCTCAAGCAGCACGTCGTAGTCCCGCGGGTCGTATTCCAGGTCCGCATCCTGCACCAGCACGATGTTTCCCGTCGCTTGCGCGAAGCCGCGCCGCAGCGCCGCGCCTTTTCCTTGGTTTTTCTCCTGGAAGAAGAACCGCAAATCGGCCAGCGGGATCGGGTCTCCCCCGTCGCTTGCCGGCGCGGTCGCCGCGCCTTCCGCCTGCCGGTCCCGCATCGCGCAGAGAATGTCCCGCGTCCCGTCGGTTGAGCAGTCGTCCACGACGATCACTTGTTTCCGGATGGAAGCATCGAGAACCCGCCTCAAAATCTCTTCCAGCGTGTTTTTCTCGTTGTAAACCGGAATGACTACGGAAACCAGCGGATCATCCAGGGCGGTGGGGCGCCGTCGCTTCGTCATGGGGGTGCAAAAATCTTATGCGGCCCTCCTGGACGAGTAAAGAACTCCGGACGCCGTGTTTCGCCAGGCGACACGCCTTTTTTCCCGCAACCTTGCTGTTTGCCGGGTATGCTAGCGCATTGCCGAAAGTGGGGCCCGCGAACGTGCCGACGTTTTACATTCACCAAT
>DASPOW010000259.1:0-2350 GCA_035625855.1 Candidatus Methylomirabilota bacterium
CCACTCTCCGCGGTTCTTTTCTGCCCACATTGTCTTTAGCGTGCTAGTGCGCGGGCTAGGCGGCGCATGTCGCGGCGCGTCCCAATCGAAATGCGCACCATCCCCTTCCGGCGAAATGCTGCGCTGAGATCGCGGATGAGAATACCCTGCCCCCGTAACTTGCGGAGGATAGCAGGTCCCCTCTTACCGAGGTCCACCAGGAGAAAGTTCGCCACAGAAGGGAATGACCGGAACCCCAGGCGCTCGACTTCGCCTTCGAACTCGGCGCGGGCCCGGCGCACTTCCTCGACATAACGGCGAATCGCCGCGGGATATCGGACGGCGGCTTCGACGGCGGCGAGGGCCGCGGCGTTGACATTGAACGGCGGCGAAACCCGGCGAAAAAACTCCACCAGCGCAGGGCGTGCGATGAGGCACCCGAGACGCAAGCCGGCGAGGCCCGCCGCTTTGGAAAAAGTCCGCGCGACGACGAGATTTGCGTGGCGACGAATCCATCGCGCCGCTGTCCAGCCCGAGAACTCCACGTAGGCTTCGTCAACCACGACCGCCGTGTGGCGCGCGACGCTCAGGATCCGGCGCAAGTCGTCGGGCGGGAGCAGATTGCCGGTTGGGTTGTTCGGATTCGCGAGAAAAAGCACGCGAGGATGTTGCTGAAGCGCCGCAAGGATCCGATTCAGCGGAAAGCGCATCGCGGCGTCGTAGCGCGGCGCAATGACGCGTGCGCCGTAAGTCTCGGCAAAGAAGCGGTACATCGGAAAAGTGGGCTCCGGGAAAAGGACCGAGCTGCCCCGGTCCACGAATACGTCGTAAACAATCCGAAGCGCGTCGTCGCCGCCATTGGTAAGGTGCAGCTCTTGGGGGCGTACGCCGGCGGCGGCTGCGGCGGCGGCTGTCACCCGGCGGTATTCCGGATACGTGGCGATCTGCTGGACGGACAGCCGTCGCAACGCGCGGATTACGGCGGGCGAACAGCCGAGCGTGTTTTCGTTGAGGTCCAGGCGGAGTCGTCCGGCGCGCCCTTCGAGCGAGGGCGTCTGGAATTTCATCCGCAGGACCGCGCGGCGAACCGTCGCAACATGGCGAGGCATCGCACCTCCGGAAGGAGGGATTATCGCAGAAGAGCGAAAAAAGAACCGGCGCGCAGCTTTAGAACGGGGTGGGCTTGGGCTGGGGTACGGCCGACCCGTAGTTGACGGACATTACGAAGTGCACGGCGACTCCGAACTTGCCGTCGCCCAGCGGCTCGACGCGCACGACCTCGCCCACGTACTCCATGTTCATGGGATCGCCCGGCGATGCGTAGGGATAAGTGACGAAAACGCGCATCCCCTTGTAATACTTGTCCTGCCGCGAATGGAAAAAGACGCCGCTGCGCGAAGCGTTCACGCTGGCCGTGACGTCGTCGAAATGGTCGTCGCGCGCTTCGGAGGGTCGTACGCGGATGGGGCGTGCAATCTTGGCTCGCGGTTTTTGGCGTCGCTCGGGTTCCGGCATGAACAGCCCTGGCCTATTCACTATCGGCTGAATTACACGTATCGTCAAGAGCGTGTGCCGAATCATATGTACGGGCATGATGGAGTCGCACGGAACCGGAGGCACCCATGGAGAAACTTCGCAAGAGTGACGCCGATTGGAGGAAACAGCTTTCGCCGAATCAATACTACGTAACCCGGCAGAAGGGCACCGAGCCGCCCGGCTCAGGCGAGTTCGAAGACACGGAGACGCCCGGAACCTACAAATGCGTCTGTTGCGGGCAGCCGCTGTTCAGCTCCGAGGCGAAGTACCATTCCGGCTCGGGCTGGCCCAGCTTCTGGAAGCCGGCCTCGGAGGGATCGATAGAGACCGAAGCGGACACGTCGCACGGCATGCGGCGCACGGAAGTGAAATGCAGTCGCTGCGATGCGCACTTGGGTCATGTGTTTGACGACGGGCCGGAACCGTCCGGTCAGCGCTTCTGCATCAACTCGGCCGCCCTTCAACTGGATGAAAAGGAATAAAGAGTGAGGCCTGCCTTGCGGCAGGCCTCACATGCTTCAAACGGCCTCGGAATGGCGGGTCAATTCAGGCGGCCGGACAGGCGCAGGCCGCCAACTGGGCGGCGAGGTCTCGCTCCCAAACACCAATGAGCATGACCTTTGACCCGCTGGGATACCTGAAGATATAGAAGACGCTGTTTGCGCCCTCAATTTCGAAGAAGTGTGGGCGCCGCGGGTCGGGCCGTAGAGCCGGATCGGACGTCAGGAGCAGCCGAAGCTCGGCGATCTGCTCCGGAGAGTGGTTCCTCAAGTCCTCGATGATTGGCGGCTGTTTTAGGATGTTCATATTCCACCCTTTTGGCCCTTCCCCTTTC
>DASPOW010000260.1:0-2304 GCA_035625855.1 Candidatus Methylomirabilota bacterium
GTCGAGCAGGCTGGTCTTGCCATGGTCCACGTGGCCCATCACCGTAACCACGGGTGGGCGGGGTTTGAGGTTTTCCTTCGTTTCCTCCTTCGCCACCTCCAGGACCATCTCTTCTTCGAAGGAAACGACGTTAACGACGCCGTTGAACGACTCGGCCAGGCTCCTTGCTGTCGGCACATCCAGCGCCTGGTTGATGCTGGCGAAGACGCCCTGGTCGAGCAAGGTCTTCAAGAGGTCTTTCGCGCGAATATCCAGCTTCTCGGCAAGCTCGCGGATCGTGATTCCCTCGGTGATGGTGACTTCGCGCGGCGGCCGTGGCTCGGGAGGAGCAACCGGTACAGCCACTGCGCCGCGGCGGTCGCCTGCCGCGCGCGCGCGAACTGGATGAAGCTTGCGCTCGCCTTCGGCTTCGCGTTTGTCAACGATCGGCCGATGGCGCTGCGGTGGACGCCGTGTGTAGAGCGGCTTCCCCGGCTCGGCCTTCGGGGGAATCTTGTCCGGCAGCGGAGGCAGCATGCTCGGGCGCCCCGGCATGCGCGGCCCGGGCCGAGTACCTGTTGCGGGCATGCCCGGACGCGCCCCAAACGGGCCGGGCCTCGAACCGAATGGCCTTCCCTGTCCGGGGGCGCCGGGTCCTGGCTGTGGCGGCCGCGGACCGATTGGTTCACCGCGCCGCGGTCCCCCCGGACGCTGCCCAATTGGCATCCCCGCTCGTGGTCCGGAAGGTTGCGCGGTGATCGGAGGACGGTTTCCCGTTGGCAACGGTATCGCGGGCTTAGGTGGCGCAGCTGCGGCCGGACGAACCACAGCCGGCTGAGGAGCAGTTGCCGCTGGAGCCGACGCCGGCCGAGGCGGCACACCTGCAACGGGCGCGGCCGGTGCCGGAGGAGGAGCGGCAGGTTTCGCCGCTGGGACAAGTGTCGGCTTGGGGGCGACCGGCGCGGCTGGAGGCGGAGCAACTTGCGGCGCCGGCGGAGGGACCGCCGGCTTCGCGGCAACCGCGGCGGGCGGTGGGACGGTTGCGGCCGTGACAGCGGGTTTCTGCCGCGCCGCTTTGGCCGCGGCCTCCTTGGCTTCCTTCTGCGCCTTGGCGGCGGATTCCGCGGCAGCTTCGGCTTCGGCCAACGAGCGAAAGTGGGTGCGCACCTTGTCCGCCACTTCGACCGGGATCGAACTCGAGTGCGTCTTCTTTTCCGTGAGTCCGAGCGAAGGCAGGAGGTCAATGATTGCCTTCGCCTTGACCTCAAGGTCGCGGGCGAGTTCGTTGATCCGAACCTGATTCGAGTCGCTCATTCGCCCTAGTTCTCCGACCCTTCCTTTTCGAGCTTCCCTTCGCCAGACGGCGCACTTGGAGCTTCATCCGCGCCGGGTTCCGATGGAGCTGCTGCGCTCGATTCGGGCAAGGCCTCCTCAGAGGAAGATTCGCCCGACGGCCCGGCTGAGGAGTTCCCTTCAACGGCTTCCGCCGCCGGCTCCGGGGCCGCAGCCTGCGTCGCGCCAGCTTCGGTGGCGGTTTCTGCGCTTGCGCCCTCCGCCGCGGCTTCGCCGCCTTCGTAGAAGCGATGCACTGCCTGGTAGATTTTGTCGACCATCTTCTCGCCGATGCCGGGAATCTCCATCAACTGTTCCGGCGTCATGGAAGCGAGCTTCTCCACGTTACTGATTCCGGCTGCTTCGATTTTCTCGATGGTCTTCGGCCCAACGCCCGAAAGCTGTGTCAGTGGAGTCGCCGCCGTGAGCGCGGTCATCTGCTCTTCGATCTCGCGACGCTTCTCTTCTTCACTCTTGATGTCGATGTCCCAGCCGATCAGCTTGCTGGCCAGCCTGACGTTCTGACCCTTCTTGCCGATGGCCAGTGAAAGCTGCGAATCCTCGACGATGACCTCGAGCTTGTGGTTTTCCGGGTCCACAATCTGCACACGGGTCACTTTGGCGGGGCTAAGCGCTTTCTGCGCGAAAGCGACTGTCTCCTCGCTGTATGGGATGATGTCGATCTTCTCGCCGCGCAACTCGCGAATGATGGACTGGACCCGCATGCCCTTCATGCCGACGCACGCGCCCACGGGATCGACGTCCTTGTCGCGGCTGGCAACGGCGATCTTAGTGCGCTCCCCGGCCTCGCGGGCTGCAGCACGAATCTGAACCGTGCCGTCGTAGATCTCGGGCACCTCCATTTCAAAAAGGCGCTGCACCACCATGGGATCGGCCCGCGAAACGATGACTTGCGGCCCCTTTGCCGCACGGTCCACCATGCGAATCACCACTCTTACGCGGTCCCCGATGTTGTATGCTTCCAGGCGCGAT
>DASPOW010000261.1:0-3948 GCA_035625855.1 Candidatus Methylomirabilota bacterium
GACGGCGTTGCGGCGGCAGGCGCTTGGACGAGGCGTGGACCCCGCCGGAGTCTCCGCGAGCGAGCTGGAGGGCGTGCTGCGGCGCAACCGGGCACGATGGGCCCGCAATCGATTGACGCGCGCGGGAACCCGCCGGGCGCAGCACCTGGGCTGGCCGAATACCTACACATTCACGAAGAGTTTGGGCGAATCCATTCTGGCGCGGCACGGGCGCGACTTGCCGGTAGCGGTCGTGCGGCCGTCGATCGTTGAGACTTCGACGCGCACGCCGTTCAGCGGGTGGAATGAAGGAGTTAACACGTCGGGGCCACTCTCCTACCTGCTGGGCACGAAGTTCCGGCAGTTGCCGTCCAACGAGCGCAAATGCCTCGACGTTATTCCGGTGGACATGGTGTGCCGGGGAATGACGTTGATTGCCGCGGCCCTGGTCGAGCGGCGGCAGGCGCGGCTCTACCAACTGGCGACATCCGCCTCAAATCCCTGCGACATGCGGCGATCCATCGAGCTGACTGGACTGGCGCACCGCAAGCATTACCGAACGCAACAGGGTCTGGATCGCTGGCTCAAGGTGAAGTTCGAATCCATACCGGTTTCGGAGCAGCGTTACGAACGCTTGTCCATTCCCATGCAGAAGGCAGTCGTCTCCGGAATCAACCGCGCTGCGGATTCGCTCGGGCTCAAGAAGAAGCCGCTGGCGCGGCAGGAGCGCGATTTGATCCGAACCGAGAAGCTGATTGAACTTTACAAGCCGTTTATTCTGCTGAACGAGCACGTTTTCGAGGCGGAGAACGCCCGACTGCTCTCGGCAATGCTCAGCCCGGAGGAGCGGGAGGCTTTTGGCTTCGAACCCGAAGCCATTGATTGGTGGGACTACTGGATTAACATCCATATTCCGGCGCTGCGGCGCTGGTGCTATCCGCTGATGGAAGGGAAGCCGCTGGAGCCGCGTTCGCCGCGAGAACTGGACTGGGCCCGAGCTACCGGAAGCCCGGTACCGGCTCCCGTATCGCACCCGGATCCTCAATGGCGATCTTCGTAACGGGCTCGACTGGCTACCTGGGCAGCTACCTTGCGGCCGGGCTGCTCAATGGTTACAGCGATACTCTGAATCTTCTTGTTCGCGCCAAGTCGCCGCGGGAGGCGCAGGAGCGCCTTTGGCAATCACTGCAACTGCATTTGGAATTCCCTGAATTTGCGGACCACCTGCGCACGCGCGTGCGCATTTTTCCGGGCGACCTGACGACGCAGCGCTTCGGGCTGAGCGACGACGACTACCACATGCTCGTGGATTCGAGCGATTCCGTTATCCACTGCGCCGCTTCCTTGAATCGCAGGTCCGAAAAGCAGTGCCTCAACGTCAACCTGCGCGGCTCGCTGGAAGTGATGCAGTTGGCGCGGCGCGCGCAGAACCGCCACGGCCTGCGGCGCTACAGCCACGTCAGCACCGTCGCGGTGGCCGGCATCCGCCAGGACGAGGTTGTCCAGGAGGATGCTTCGATCGACTGGAACCGTTCGGACTACGATCCCTACGCACGCACAAAAAAATTCTGCGAGCACATGGCGGCGGAGCTGCTGCCGGACGTGCCGCGGACGATTTTCAGGCCGTCGATCGTGCTGGGCGACAGCCGCAAACCCGAAACGACGCAGTTCGACATGGTGCGGGCGTTCTCCGTGCTTGCGAGCCTGAAAGTACTGCCGCTGCATCCGGACCATCAACTGGACATCGTGCCGGCGGATTACGTCGGGAAAGCGATTGTGGCGGTTCACCAGAAACCTGAACCCGCGCACGGTATCTATCACCTGTCTTCCGGAACGGGTTCGCAGACCTGCCGCGAAATCACCGACGCTTTGGCTGAGCAGAGCAAACGGCATCCGCCGATGTACTGGCCCGGGCTGGGTGGAGCGTTCAGCGGCGGCGTGAACTGGCTGGCGAACCGCAAGGGGCAGGCCGGGCGAGGCGCCTCGCTGTTGAAGGTCTTCTGGCCATATCTGACGTGGAACACGGTTTTCGACAACTCCCGCATCGTCGCGGAACTCGGCGAGGCTCCGGCAAAATTCACGACGTACGCCCTTCCGCTTCTGAATTTCAGCCGCACGAACCATTTCCAATATCCGGCGAAGCCGTGGCCGGGGGGCGCCTTGCAGGCCGGGCCGGCCGCTGCAGAGGTTGCGGGGAGAGCGACGGCATGACCGACTTCCTGCTTATTGCCTGGGTGAGCGCCCTTATCGAGCTGACCCGCCTGCAATGGATGTTCGGCGGCGGAACGTCGTGGAGGCCCGGCGAGAAGCTGAAGCTGCTCTTTGCCGGGTACAACGGCACGCGCAACACGGGTTCGGACGTTCGTGTCCAGGAAATGTTGCGCCAGGTGCGCCACGTGCTCGGCGCGGAAAAGACCGATCTGACGGTGATGACTTTTGATTTCGACCGGACGCGCGGGTATTTCGAAGACGCACGCCAGGTCTACCTGCCGGATGCGTTTCCGGCGTTTCTCTATCGCGAGGTGCGCAAGCACCACGGCGTGATGGCCTGCGAAGGCTCGATGTTCAAGAGCAAGTTTGCCAACGCGCTGACCACCATGATGATCGGCTCGCTCGGGATTGCTTCCTCGGAGAACAAGCTCTCGCTGGGATACGGCGCCGAAGCCGGCGACATGGACCGTCTCCTGGAAGACATGTGTGCGCGCTACGTCCGCGATTCGCTGGTCATCACGCGCAACCCGGAATCGCAGGCGCTGCTCAGCAAGATGGGCATTCCGGCCGAGCTTGGAACGGACACGGCATGGACGTTCGAGCCGGCTCCGCCGGACTATGCGCGCAAAGCCCTGCGCGAAGCGGGCTGGGACGAGAAGACGCCGATCCTCGCTCTTTGTCCGATTCATCCGTTTGTCTGGCCGGTGCGCGCTTCACTGGCGAAACTCGCGACGCGGGTCGTTACCGGTGCATTCAAGGACAGCCAGTACCGGGGGCCGTATTTCTTTACCTCCGGCGCCGAGGTGGACCGGAAATTCCAGCATTACCTTGCGGCGTGGATCAAGGCAACCCGGGCCTTTCGCGAGCGGCATCGCGTTTTTCCGATTCTCGTGGCCATGGAACGCCTCGACGCGCGTGCGTGCGAAGCGATGGCCAAAGAGCTTCCCGGCGTCCCGGTGTTCACGTCGGATGCTTACAACATGTTCGAGCTGGTGAGCGTTCTGCGGATGGCAGCGCTCATGGTCTCCTCCCGGTACCACGGGATTGTCACGTGCATGCCCGCCGGGGTCGCTTCGGCCGGGGTCACGATGGACGAGCGCATCCGCAACCTGATGATCGAGCGCGGTCACGAGCATCTGCTTCTGCGGGTGGACGATCCGGATCTGGAGCCGAAACTCCTTGCCGTGCTGGAACGTCTGCGCGCCGAGCAGGAAGCCCTGCGCGACGCGATTGGCGAAACGGTGGTGCGCAACCTGAAGGTCATGGCACGCATGGGCGTGATTCTCGAAGAAGCGGTGCGACGGCAGTATCCGGAATTCCCGCTGCGCCGCGGCGTGCTGAGCTGGGAAGACTACCTGCCTCCGCTGAGCGAAGACCTGCAGCGCCTCGCGGAGCAGCACAGCGGCTCGGAAGCCTTTGCCGCGCAGAGCGCCGCGCGATGAGCGTTTCCCGGCGGTGAAGTCCGGCGCGATGTCCAATTTCCTCGACCAAATCTTCGCTCAGCTCCGGCGCAGCGCCGCCCGGATCGTCCTGCAGGAGCTGCATTCCGGCCACATCGTTTCCGTGACCGGAGCAGAGCTTCTCGGCCAGGTGCGGACGGCGCGCGCTTTTGCGCGACGCCTGGGATTGCAGCCGGGAGATCGCTGCGCTCTGCTCGGGGCGAATTCGATTCGCTGGGTCGCGCTCGACCTGGCGTTCATGGCCGAGGGAGCCGTCGTGGTTCCGCTTTACGCGCGACAAGCTCCGGCGGAGCTGGCG
>DASPOW010000262.1:0-4314 GCA_035625855.1 Candidatus Methylomirabilota bacterium
GTCTAACACCCCTGAGAGTCAACCCCTTACCAGCGAAACGCGCCTTTGAAGTGCGCTACGCTGACATTGCCTCGCATTCTAGGCCCGTCTTGGGCGGTTTGGCCACAATTTTTTGTCGTGTCCCTGACTCAAGGCATGAGCAGAGGGAAAAGCCGCGGAGCGCTGCAGAAAAAAGACAAGGCGCGGAGTTGACTCCGCGCCTCGCATTTCTCAAAGTAACTGGCCTAGAGACTCTTCGGCGCCGCCGCGGCCGCGGCTGGAGCTGCCGCTGAACGCGCAAACGCGTTCTTCTCGGTTTCTTTTTCTCCGGCCCGGTCAATCTCGATGGAGCCTTTGAAATAGGCCCCGTCTTCGATCATGATCCGCGCCGTCGTGAGGTCTCCGTTCACCGAGCCGTCCTTCTTGATCTCGATGCGGTCCTTTGCGCGCACATTGCCCTTCACCGTGCCGTACACCACTACTTCGCGCGCGATTACGTCCGCCGTCAGCTTCGCCGCCGGACCCACCGTCAGTTTGCGGTCGTCGAGCTGCACCAGTCCTTCCACCGTTCCGTCAATCTGCAGATCCTCGTTGCCGCTGATCTCGCCCTTTACGTGCAGGCTCGCCCCCAGCCGCGCCGTGGCGCGGTCGGCGGTCGCTCCTGCGGGTCGCATTGCATCGCTGCTCATGGCTGTTGTTCCCTCCCAAGCCGCCGAGGCGGGCTTCGGCGGAGTTGTCGAAGATTGAGAATTCTTTGCCGCCGGCTGCGCCCCTTGCGCATCCGGTTTCTTATCGCCCCACATCATTCCTCCTAGGGATAGTCCACCCCGAGCAGGTCAAGCTGGGGTGACATGCACTGTAGTCTTCGGTGTCGCGCCCCGCAAACGCCGATTCCCGGGCGCGTTCCAGAGAGTAACTATAGCGCCCGTGCGAACGCAAGATGAATTGCAATTCTCTGTTTGATGAATCGGAAGCTTCGCCGCCTCAGTATTTGCGCAGCACGCCGATAACCCGCCCCTGAATCTTCAAGTCCGCGGCGTTCACCAGCATGGGCTGCATTTCGGAGTTGGCTGGCTGCAGCCGCACCTTGCCCCCCGCGTCCCGGTAGAAGCGCTTCAGCGTCGCCTCTTCCCCGCCGACCAGGGCCACCACAATGTCCCCGGGGTTGGCCACTTGGGTCTGCTCGCAAACCACGTAATCCCCGTCCAGGATGTGATCTTCGATCATCGAGCTGCCCTTCACCTGCAGCACAAAAGAGTTCCCGCCGCGCGCAAAATCGCCCAGCGAAATCGTCTCGCGCTCCTCGACCGCCTCCAGAGGGCGCCCCGCGGCGATGCGCCCCACCAGCGGCAGTTCCTGCACCTTCCGCTCGAGCACCTGCTCTTTCACCGGCTTGGGCAGTTGAAGAACCTCGATGGACCGGCTCTGGTTGTAGCCGCGCCGGATGAAGCCTTTTCGCTCCAGCGTGCTGATGTGCTTGTGCACCGTCGCGAGCGAAGTCAGCTTGAGCCCCTTGCCGATTTCCTCGAAACTCGGCGCGTAGCCGCGCTTCGTCTCGAACGACACCAGAAAATCCAGCACCTCTTTTTGCCGTTTGGTGAGGGCCATGGGCTGCCTCCTGCGCCGACTGCCGCGCAGTCCAAGTCTAGGCGAAACTAAAGCGAATCGTCAAGCCGGCTGCTTCAATCCGTTACGGCCTCCGCCTCCAGCCGCTTCAGCAGCTTCCTTCCCCGCGCACGCATTGCCGCCGTCCCTGTCCGCGTCAACTCGCGAATCAACTCCGTCACCCTCGGCCGCAGCCCCGGGCTTTGCTGCGTCAAATCCGCCAGGCCCTGCATCGCCAGCGTCTTGACGATGGAACTCCGGTCTTCCAGGTATCGTTGCAGATTGTCCGCGACGCGCTCGCACTCTGCGGCCGTCAGCCGCAGCCGCGGAGTCATCAGCGCCAGGTGCCACCGCACTTCCTGCTGCCCCTCTTCTGCCAGCAACCCGAGCAACTCGGCTTTGTAGCGCTGCAGCAGCCCTCCCTTTTCGCGCGAGATCTTCTCCAGCGCGTCCGCCGCGCGCATCCTCACACGCGGATCCCCTTCCCACAGGCAAGCAAACAGTTCGCCGAGTCGGTTCGGACTCCGCCGCACCAGCACGATCGCTTCTGCCGCCCGCCCGAGCGACCGGCGGTCTCCGCCGCCCAGCAGCGCCCGCATGTTCTCCTTTTTGATTTTCGTCATGCGGTCCCGTCAATCTCCCCTTTTGCAGGCCCGCGTCTCTTCCGCCGCGAGGCTCGTGTTGCGCGCCGCGTCGCGCGCGATGTGATATTATTCGATTTGCGGGCTCACACGAAGTCCGCGTCGGCCCCCAGGAACCGGCGCGGGATCCGCTTGGGGCCGGTGAGAACGCACTCCTCGACGGGGGCGACGGGGAGAATCCACAAATTGTGGTGAGTCCCGCAAGATGGCTACGCTCGCAGAAGTACCACCGACAAAAAGCAAGCGCGAAAGAATCGAACAAGCTGTAATTCGCTTCGCCGGGGACTCCGGCGACGGCATGCAGATTACCGGCAGCCAGTTCACCAATACCGTTGCCCTCTATGGCAACGACATTGCTACCTTCCCCGATTATCCCGCCGAGATTCGCGCGCCCGCCGGAACCTTACCCGGAGTCAGCGGCTACCAGCTCCATTTCTCCTCGAGCGATGTCTACACCCCCGGCGACGCCGTGGATGCCCTCATCGCCATGAATCCCGCGGCGCTGAAGATGAACGTCGCGGACCTCAAGCCCAACGGCATCCTCATCGTCAACAGCGACAGTTTCAAGGAGAACGACCTTCGCAAGGCCCAGATGACCTCGAACCCCATCGAGGACCATTCGCTCGACAAGTATCGCCTCTTTCCCGTGGAGCTTCAGCGCCTCACCCGCGCCGCTCTCCAGCACCTCGGCCTCGACGCCAAGGCCATGGACCGCTGCAAGAACTTCTTCGCCCTCGGCATGTGCTACTGGCTCTACAACCGCTCCATGGACCCCACCGTCCGCTGGGTGGACGACAAGTTCAAAGCCAAGCCGCTGCTCGCCGAAGCCAACAAGCTCGCCCTCAAAGCCGGCTACACCTACTGCGAAGCCACCGAGGCCTTCCAGGTCAGCTATGAAATTCCTCCGGCGCGGCTCGAGCCCGGCGTCTATCGCAGCCTTAGCGGCAACCAGGCCCTCGCGCTCGGCTTCGTTACCGCCGCGCAAAAAGCCGGCCTCACGTTGTTCCAGGGCTCCTATCCCATCACGCCGGCCTCGGACGTCCTCCACGAGCTTTCCCAGTACAAGGATTTCGGCGTGCTCACCTTCCAGGCCGAAGACGAAATCGCCGCCATCACCTCTTCCATTGGCGCGGCTTATGCCGGTGCTCTGGCCATCACCACCACCTCGGGCCCCGGTATGGCGCTCAAGACCGAAGCCATGGGCCTCGCCGTCGCCGTCGAGATTCCGCTGGTCATCGTGGACGTGCAGCGCGGCGGCCCCTCCACGGGTCTCCCCACCAAGACCGAGCAGGCCGACCTGCTCCAGGCTCTCTACGGCCGCAACTCCGAAGCGCCTATTCCGGTCATCGCCGCCGCGACCCCGGCCGATTGTTTCTGGGCCGCCGTCGAAGCCAGCCGCATCGCCATCAAGTACATGGTGCCCGTCATCGTGCTGACCGACGGCTACCTCGCCAACGGCGCCGAGCCCTGGAAGATTCCCAAGCTCACCGACATCGCGCCCATCCCCGTACACTTCGAGACCAACCCCGAAGGCTTCATGCCCTACCGCCGCGACCCCAAGACTCTCGCGCGCCCCTGGGCCGTTCCCGGAACGCCTGGCCTCGAACACCGCATTGGCGGTCTCGAAAAGCAGGACGTCACTGGCAACGTGAACTACGAGCCTCTCAACCACGAGAAAATGGTCCGCATTCGCGCCGCGAAGGTCGCCGCAGTGGCTCAGGATGTTCCGGACGCCGAGCCCGTCGGCGACCCGCAGGGCGATTTGCTCATCGTCGGCTGGGGCTCCACGTACGGGTCCATCACCGCCGCGCTCAACGCCCAGCGCGCCAAGGGCCGCCGCATCGGCCATCTGCACCTGCGCCACCTCAATCCTCTGCCGCGCAATCTCGGCGAGGTGCTGAAGCGCTACGGAAAAATCCTCGTTCCCGAACTCAACATGGGCCAGCTCCTTTGGGTCCTGCGTGCCAAGTTCCTCGTGGACGCCGCCGGCCTCAACAAAATCCAGGGCCGCCCGTTCAAGCAGAACGAATTGGAAGTGAAAATCGAAGAGATGCTCGGAGTCTAGTCCGGGCCGCGAAGAATCTCAGGA
>DASPOW010000263.1:0-2478 GCA_035625855.1 Candidatus Methylomirabilota bacterium
AAACCCGCGAGCCTGCCGATACTGAAACCAAAGAAATCGCCAAATACTGTTATCAGCACGGCCTCATCACCATCACCGCAGGCACCTTCAACAACGTCATTCGCATTCTCGTCCCGCTCGTCGTCACCGACGACCAGTTCCACGAAGGCTTGGACGTCATCGAGGCCGCTCTCGCCTCCGTCGCCGCGCCCAAACACGCCGCCCTCTCTCACGCCTGACGTCCGATCCACCGCTCTTATTGACGGACCCGGCGGCGCGGCCTAAGCTCAGCTTCCCGCGCTGCGGGAAGCGGCGGCCGAACTATCCATGGGCACGTGAAATCCGTGACGCTCACACCATCTCGCAGGCTGTACGCGCTCGGCGCCATCCTGCTCGCGGCGATGGCCGTCTGCTCGCGCAACTTCGCCCGCATGGGCGAACCGTCTTTCCTCATTCCGCTCGCCCTTGCCGGCATTGCCTACCTTCTCGCCGTCCGCGAATTCTTTTCCACGCCCGCATTCCCGCGCCGCGCCGTCCTCATCGGGCTTGCCCTGGCTGCCGTCTGGCATCTTCTGTTCCTGTTCACCCCGCCCGGTTTCGATGATGACGTTCATCGCTACCTTTGGGATGGCCGCGTGCAGCGCCTCGGCTACAATCCTTACCTTCTCGTTCCCGCCGATCCTGCGAACGCCTCGCTGCACACTCCCGAAACGCGCACGCTGAACAATCCCGAAGTGCCAAGCCCCTACCCGCCCGGCGCCCAGCTTTTCTTCCGCGCCGTGACCGCGATTCACGAATCCACTTTTGCCTTGAAAGTGGCCTTCGTCCTTTGCGATTTCGCCCTCGTCCTCGTCTTGCTCTTCATCTTGCGTTCTTCGGGACAAGCCGAGCACTGGATTCTCGCCTACGCCTGGCACCCGCTCCTCGCCACCGAAGTGGCGGGCAGCGGTCACGTCGATATCGTCGGCGCGCTTCTGCTGGTCATCTCCGCCGCAGCGCTGGCTCGCCGCTGGCGCGCCCTCGCAGCTCTGGCCTTCGCGCTGGCCGTCTCCATGAAATTCATCCCCATTGTCCTCGCCCCGCTCTATTGGAAGCGGGTTCGCATCCGCGACGCCGCGCTCGCGGCCGGCGTCCTCGCGCTTTTCTACCTGCCGTTTCTCCGCCACGGCCGGATTCTCACCGGCTCGCTTGGCGCGTACGTGCAGCGCTTCCGCTTCAACGGCCTGGTGTTTGCCACGCTCGAGCGCGTCGCTTCTCCGCAGCTTGTCGCGCTGCTCGCCGCCCTTCTCGGCTTCCTTGCCGCGATCTGGCTCCGGCGAAAGTCTGAGCTTTGGCCTTCCGGCTCCTTCGCATGGCCCATGGCCGCTTCGCTTTTCTGCGCGCCGGTCGTCTATCCGTGGTATTTGCTCTGGCTGCTGCCGTTCCTGCGGACGGCCGCAACCTTGCCGCTCCTCATCTGGACCGTCAGCATCATCCCCACGTACGTCGTCTGGCACTTGCGCGCCCTGGGACGCCCCTGGGTCGTCCCGGGCTGGATTCTGCTTCTCGAATACGGATCCGTGGCCGCCGCCGCCGCGATTCTCGCGCTGCGACAGCTCAAGCGGCCGCCGTTGCCCGAAGCCCAGCGCACCGACTAACTCTCGTTCCCGCCCGCCCGGCGCAAAATAACTGTATCCATCCGCTTTTGCCCGTCATCCAAACCGGCGTCCATTCCAGATACGAAGGAGAACCCCCATGACCACTTCGAGCCGCCTTACGAAGATCGGGCTTCTGGGCCTCGCCGCCCTCTTCCTTGCCGGAACTTCCCGGGCGCAGCAGCGCCCGCCCATTGTCGAGCAGCTTGCCAAGACCTATGGGCTTGATTCCTACGGCCAACTCGACGCCGTCCGCTACACCTTCAACCTCCAGCTCCCCGCGTTGAAGGTGAATCTTTCCCGCACCTGGACTTGGGAGCCCAAGACCGGCCAAGTCACCTACGAGGCAAAAGATAAGGACGGCAAGCCGGTCAAGGTCACCTACAATCGCAATCAGTTGAGCAGCGCGCCGGACAACGTGAAAAACGATATCGAGCCGGGCTTCGTCAACGACAACTATTGGTTCATGTTCCCCTTCCACGTGTATTGGGACACCAGCGCCGTTGTGACCGTCAAGGAAAAGCAAAAATTGCCTTTGGGCAAGGGCACCGCGACGCTCGTTTCCGTCAAATATCCTGCCGAGGTTGGCGGCTACACGCCGGGAGATACCTGGGATCTGTTCGTCGGTTCGGATGGCCGTGTCAAGGAATTTACCTATCATCGCGGCGGACCCAAGAAGCCGAGTCTCCTGTCCACAACCTGGGCGGGCTACGAGAAGGCTGGCCCCCTGCTGGTTTCCACCGACCATCGCGGCGTTGCCGACGGCCAGTCGGCTCGCATCTTCTTTTCCGGTGTGGCTTACAAACTGGCCAGCTCCAACGCCTGGCTCACCGCCCAATAACCATTTCGTAGCCGCTGTGGAGTG